>JBGSTE010000462.1:0-3572 GCA_041736655.1 Phycisphaeraceae bacterium
CACCCGCGCGGTGTTGTGCTCGCCTTCGACAACTTGGTAAGGCAGCCGACCCGCATCCTCCGCGACATCCTTGACCGATCGGCCCATCAATCGCTTGACACTGTGAATCGTCTCTTGAGGATACTGCACCGCGGTCTGTCGCGCAGCGCTGCCGATCGCCTGCGCCCTGCCGTCGACGGAGCTTAGCCGTACGACGCTGGGCAGCATGGCTTGCCCCTCTGGACTTAAAAGGATGCGCGGACCCTTCGCATCGCAGTACGCCACCAGCGAGTTGGTCGTGCCCAGGTCGATGCCGATGAGGGGTTCTGCGGAAGGGGTTGGGTTGGCTGGCATGTTGTTCATGTGAACAGTAGTGTAGGAGGGTGCCCCGGCCGGGATAAGCCCTGTGAGACTTCGCCCGGCCGGCGAGCGGCCGGGGCACCCCGCTCGGATCGTCCATGTACGAGATCACTGTCGAGTCCGTCTTCGCCGCCGCCCATGCGATCCGCCTGCCCGACGGATCGCTCGAGCCTTGCCACGGCCACAACTGGCCGGTCACGCTGACCGTCGCGGCCGACGAACTGGACAACATCGAAACCGTCTGCGACTTCCACCTGCTCCAGCAGCTCCTGCACCACGCGATCGCGCCCTGGCAGAACAACGACCTGAACCGATGCGAGCCCTTCGCCGACGGCCAGGGCGGATTAAACATCAACCCCACCGCCGAACGCGTCGCCTGGGCCATCGCACAGAAGGTCAGGCCGGGCCTGCCGGGCAACTGTAGACTCGTCAGCGTGCGTGTCGGCGAAGCGCCTGGGTGCACGGCGGTGTGGCGGTCGTGATCGCGATGGCGGGCGGGACACAATACTGATCCGCCGAGTCACCTCACGCATGGATGACCCGGAGAGGTTAGACAATCCGCTTTATAATGAACGCCACATACCCATGAGTCCTACTCATGCCACGCTTTTCCGCTTCATTGTTGTAAGAAAAGACTTTAAGCTGTATAATAATTTTAGCTGGCGTAACAATCAGACTCGTATGTTAGAATTAAACTTGTAAATAGACAGACTCGTGGTCTGTCTAACCCACGAAACTGCGGATAGACTGTTCCGCCCAATCAACTGTTAGGTTGCAAGTGAAACCTTGGATCTTGCTCATCCTGTGCTTCGTGGCGTTGGTCACTTTGTTCGGAAGCGAGTTTATCGCATGGGGCGAGAAGAACTTTGGCGCATGGTTTTTCCCAATCACAATTTCTGTACTTCTGCTGATTTGGATTGCGATTCCAATCACCCGTGGAATACGTGAAGGCATGCGTGAATCCCAAAAAGGGACGCCCTAACCACCGAATTCAGTTGACCGGCGGATCCTGTGAGTATGATGTTATTGTAGGTTTGGTGCTTGCATTCCGCAGGCACCCGGCAACTGAGCCTTTTACGTTAGGACGCCTTGAGCCGGTACACCGCGGCGATCAGGGCTTCGACGGTTTCCGGGCGTTCGTCACGGGACATGATCTGATCGACCCACGCCAAGGCGCGGGCGCGGTCTTCGCCCAGGGCGACGAGGGCTTCGATGGCGCTGCGGGAGAGCGTGCCTGTGCCGATGCCCATCGGTGTTGATGCACTTGCGCCGGCCAGGTCCGGGTCGTTGGGCGTTGCAGCGCGTGGTGCGTTTAAGAACTGATCGACCTTCTCGCGCAGCGTCAGCACGATCGTCTCGGCGGTCTTCTTGCCGATCTCCGGCATCGTCTGCAGCAGGCTGATATCACGGTCGGCAATCGCGCCGGCGAGCTGGTGGGTCGGCAGCGCCAGCGCCCGCAGGGCCTTGCGGTTGCCGATGCCCTTGACGGTGATGAGCAGTTGAAAAAACGCCTTGTCGGCCGGCGTGAGGAAGCCCGCCAATCGGGGCAGGAAGCTCGCGCCCTGGTTCTGCGATTCGAGGTAGTGCAGGGTGTAGAGCGTGACAGGCTTGCCGATGGAGGGCCCCAGGCGATGGGCGACAAAGGCCGGTAGCAGCAGTTCGTAGACCAGGCCCGGCGAGACCTCGATGTGTGCGAGGTCGCCGAGGAGGTCGATGAGGTTGCCGGTGACGCGTGCGATCATGGCGGTGATGATATAAATGTTGAAGCCCGAATGACGAATGCTCGAATGAATGCCCAATGACCAAGCCCCAGTGACCGCGAATCCAGATTTGTCATGCTTGGTCATTCGACATTGGGCATTGATTCGACATCCGGGCATTCGTCATTCGTGCATTTCAAAGGTCCAGATCAATCGACACCGGCGCGTGGTCGGAGACTTCAAGTCCGCCAGCGCGGTGGATGTGTGCGGCGACGAAGCGATCGGCGGCCGATGCGTTGGCCAGCAGATAGTCGATGCGCCAGCCGCGGTTGCTCTTGCGGGCGCCGCCGCGGTTGGACCACCACGAGTAAGGCCCGTGCAACAGCGGGTCGATGCCCTCGCCCTCTACGCCAAAGCGGCTGACGACATCTCCGCCAACGGTTAACAACCGGTCGTAGTCTTCCCGCACGAGGTCGCGCCAGCCCGAGCCGATGACGTTGCCGATCCACTCGCGTTCGTGCGGCAGGTAGCCGGAGGTTTGCTGGTTGGACTTGGCGTGGAAGATGTCGCGCGGGGTGTGGGCGATGTTGAGGTCCCCGCCGAAGATGAAGGGCGTGTTCGCTTGACCCTGAGCCTCGGCCCAGGGCCTGAAGTGCTTCATCCACTTCTCTTTTTCCTGCTGTCGTCCTTCGCTGGACGAGCCCGAGGGCAGGTAGACGCTGGCGAGGGTCAGGCCGAGGGTCGTGCAGGTGATGAGCCGGCCTTCTTCGTCTTGATCGCTTTGATTTAGGCCGATCACGTGCGACGCGATCGGGTGGCGAGACCAGATGGCGGTGCCCGAGTAGCCCTTCTTGATCGCGGGGTTCCAGAGGACGTGCCAGCCGTCGGGGGCTTGCCAGTCTTTGGGCAGTTGGTCGGGTGTTGCACGGACTTCCTGTAAGAGCAGCACATCGGGGTTGATGTGGTCCAGGTGCCGGGCAAAGCCTTTGCGGATTGCCGCGCGCAGGCCGTTGACATTCCAGGTGGTGATCCGCATGAAGGGAGTTTAGTGGAGGTGTTTAGCCGGGGCTGAAGGCGTTGTGGCGTTGTGTTATAGTTTTCGTTTCGAGCGTGTTCAGGTTCAACGACAGGGAGTGCGAGATGTTACACGGATTACTGCTGGCTCAAGCCGCTGGCGAAGGCGGTCAGGCCCCGGCTGCACCCGAGGTTCAGACGACGGTGCCGGCCAACACGCCGGAGTCCGCCGCGGCCAAGCTGCTGGAAGGCGACAGCAGCGCGGCGATGCAGCTACTCCTTGACTACGGCCCACGGCTGCTGGGCGCGATCGTCATCCTCATCGTCGCGTTCGTCTTAAGCAAAATGCTCTCGGGCATGGTCCGCAAAGCCGCTGAGAAGGCGCGCTTCGACCTGACGCTCTCGCGCTTTGTCGGCAAGCTGGTGTACTACCTGGTGCTGGTCGTTGGCGTGATGTTTGCGCTGAGCCTCTGCGGCGTGGAGGTGACGAGCTTCGCAGCCGTGCTCGCCGCCGCGGGC
>JBGSTE010000489.1:0-9113 GCA_041736655.1 Phycisphaeraceae bacterium
GCGTCGCCGGATCACGCGGCCACGCTTGGCGCCGCCAAGGCCCTGGTCGGCGACAACGCCTGGACCCAGATCACCCGCGCGATGCAGGGCCTGATGCTCCTGCGCGACGAACAGGTTCTCGTCCTTATGCCGCATTCGATCGTGGTGAAATGATTCCCCGCCACGCTCGTCAGGCCTGTAGACCAAAAGGGGTTTCTGCGATGACGAATCGTCTGTTTTTCTGGCTGCTGTGCGCCTTCTCGCTTTCATTCACCCATGCACAGGCCCAGCCCCAGCGCCCGCCGAACATCATCGTCATCCTCGCAGACGACCTGGGCATCGCAGACTTGGCCCTCTACGACGGCTGGATCAAGACCCCGCGCATCGAGCAGATGGCAGGCGAAGGCCTTCGCTTCACCGACTTCCATGCCAACTCATCGGTGTGCAGCCCGACCCGCACCGCGTTTCTCACCGGGCGTTACCAGCAGCGGGCCGGCATCGTCGACGTGATCATCGGCGACCGCGAACCGGACCAGGGCCTCGACGCCTCAACACCCACCATCGCCCGTGTCTTCAAGGACGGCGGCTACGCGACCGCGCTCTTTGGCAAGTGGCACTGCGGCTACATGGACAAGTTCAACCCCGTCAACAACGGGTTTGACGAGTTCGTCGGCTTCCTCAACGGAGGCTCGGACTACCACCGCCACGGCGGCTGGCGCGTCGGCCTGGAAAAGCAGGACGTGCCCGGCTACAGCACGCAGCTCATCACCGACAGGAGCATCGATTTCATCAGGCGAAACAAGGACAATCCGTTCTTCCTCTACGTCGCGCATCAGGCGGTCCACAACCCCTACCAGACGGCCGAAGATACGCCGGATAAACGCAACAAGGACGAGAACCAGAACGCGCGTAGCCCCGCCAACCAGGAGCGCTACAAGGTCATGCTGCAGGACCTGGACAAGGGCGTCGGGCAGATCATCGACACGATCAACGAGCTGAAGCTCGCGGAGAACACGCTCATCATCTTCTGGTCGGACAACGGCGACGTGTCCATGACGCCGCAGCAACGCCCCTACCGCGGCGGGAAGTTCAGCCACTACGAAGGCGGACACCGCGTCCCCGCGGTGGCGTGGTGGCCGGGCAAGATCAAGGCGGGCTCGACCTCCGACGCGCTGGTCGTCGGCTTTGACCTCTTCCCCACGCTCGCCGACATCGCGGGCCTGTCCAAGCGAACGCCCGACAACCTCGACGGCCTGAACGTCAAGGACCACCTGCTGCATCAGGCAAAGCTGCCCGAACGCGACATCTTCTTCGGCTACGAGCCCAAGCTCGGCACCGCGATGCGCCGCGGCAACTGGAAGATGATCGTCAAGGAAGACGATGTGCAGCTCTACGATCTGTCTACAGATATCAAGGAAACGACCAACATCGCCGACCAGCACCCGCAGATCACCGAGTCGATGCGGCAGGCGATCGAGACCTTCAAGAAGACAGTGACGCAAGGCTCGTGACGGTGGGAATTGTTTGCAGCCTGTCCCACCCAAATCCTGTCGTTAAACTCTTAGCATGAACGTCACCGTCATCCTCCCCGCGGCCGGCCTGGGCAAACGTTTCGCCGTCGGCGACCGGGCGTCGGCGAGCAAGATCGAGTTTGAGCTTGCGCATAAGCCCGTGTTTCTCCATGCGATCGACCTCTTCCACGGGCGCAGCGACGTCGGCCAGATCATCCTCGCGGTGGACCCCGATCGGCTCGATGAGTTCGCGTTTCGCTGGGCGGACAAGCTCGCGTTTCTGAGTGTGAAGCTCATCGCCGGCGGAAAGATCGATCGCTGGCAGACCGTGCAGCATGCACTCAAGCACGTCGCCGATGACGCGACACACATCGCGATCCACGACGCGGCCCGGCCGTGCACAGCGAAGAAAACAATCGATCGCCTCTTCGCGGCCGTTGAAGAACTCGGCGCTGTTGTGCCGGGCCTGGCGATGGGCGATACCGTCAAGCGTGTATCAGACGAAGTGTCCAGCACTTCCGGGGGCGATCCGCTGGATGCGATCCTCGGCAGCGCTTCGAACCCGACCGCCCAGGCCCGATCCATTATCGCAACCGTCCCGCGTCAGGACCTGTATCGCGTGCAGACCCCGCAGGTCTTTGAGCGTGACCTCTTGATGCATGCTTATGCGAAGCTGGACGCCGTCAACGCCGCCGGCATCACCGACGACGCGAGCGTGGTCGAACGCGCCGGTTCGCCGGTGTACGTGATCGAGGGCGACCCCTTGAACCTCAAGCTCACCCACCCCGCCGACGCGGAACTGCTCGAAGCGGTGCTGCGCCTGCGCGAAGAAAAAGATGCGAAGAAAGCGGCGCTGAAGCAGCTCTTTGGCGACGATGAAGATTGAGGCAAGCACTCAGGGGGACAGGCTTTTTTGATGCCTGTCGCTTGGCGTTACCGCGCATCATCGCCGCAAGTCTTCACTTCACATCCATCTCGACCGTGCCACGCTCGCCGACGGCCTTGACGAATCCGCCTTCGGTGAGCCAATTTTTCGCCTTGTCATCGCCCTGCAGGTAGCAGTCGATAAACGCGGTGGTGCTTTGGAGGATCAGGTCGTGAAAGACCGGGTCGGTTTTCGGGTCGGCCTTGCGCAGGAGCTTGTTGCCACGCGTTTCGCCCGAGAACGTCATGTGGTCGGCGCCGTCGAAGTTGATCTGGTACTTGGGCGCGCCCTTGGCCGAGACGCCGGGCATGAACTTGTACGGGATCAGGCGTTCTTCGGCGGTCGTGTCGTTGACCGGGCTGACATCGAGCGTGCCGGTCATAAAGAGCGCGGGGATGCTCAGCGTCTTGTAGGAGCGTTCATACAGGCGCTCAGCCGCGACGACTGGCGGGGACAGCGGGATCATGCACAGAATCCGCTCGTCGTTGAGTTGCGTTGCGCGTACGCCGCCGAGCGACAGGCCCCCCGCCGCCAGGCAGGTCCAGGCGCCGAACGAGTGGCCGGCGATGCCCGCCTTGGCAAGGTCGATTTTGCCGAAGAGTTTGTCTGCCTTGTCGCTATTGAATCGCGTCAATTCATCGAGCACAAAGGTCGTGTCGCCGGCCCGGTTGGTCGCGTTGGTCGGGTCCTGCGTCGCCTTGCGCATGGCATCCATGCGATCTCGCAACGGGACATCGCGCCAGACCGAATCGTCGCTGCCGACATGCTGCATGTGGACACAGAGATATCCATACGACGCCCAGTGATTGCCCAAATACGAAAGCCCCTCGCGCGTCCCGCCCAGGCCATGCGACACGAGCATCACCGGCCGAGGCCCCTGCGCGCCCACCGGCAGATAAACCTTCACCGGCACATCACGCTCGCGCTTGGCATCGTGCAGATCAAGCAGGTAGGTCTCGACCTGATAAGGCCCGGCCTGGGCTTTATAAGGCTCGGCCCTCGCGACCTGCGCCGCAAACAACAAGGTCAGTGCTGCGAGCCAGAACGACAACGCCTGTTGAGTGATCAGTTTCATAGGCAGGTAACGCATGACTCGGCTCCGCATTGCATGGGTATCGTTTCGACAACACCGAATACCGGCGTGACGCAACGATGTTGCAGATGTGTTTAAAGTCAGACGCGTCGTGGCCTGGCCGCCCAGTGCATCTTGTGGGCGAGCATGGTCCAGTAGTTCAGCTCGGGGTTATGGACCAGCGAGAGGGACTTGGCGTACTTCTTGACATAGACCTGTTGGCCCACGGCCAGGGTCGTAGAGATCTGCCCGTCAAGGACCAGCGCGGTGCCGGGGTTGGCCCGGTGCAGGTACATCCAGCAGTCGCACTGGCCGGAGAAGACGATGGGTCGAAAGGCCAGCGACTGCGGGTTGAGCGCGGCGACACACATGCCGTCGATGCCCGGGGAGATGATCGGCCCGCCGGCGGAGAGGTTGTAGGCCGTCGAACCCGAGGGCGTGGAAACGACCACGCCGTCGCCGATGAACGTGGCCGCGCTCTGGCGTGACCACTGCGGCTCGATGATGAGCTCGATCTCGACCATGCGAAACGGCGGGCCGGCCACGATGACCGCGTCGTTGAGCGCCGTACTCGTGAAGATCGGCTCGGGCATCTTCGCCGGCGTGTAGCCGTTGTCGCCGTTGGTCCCGCCCCACTTGGGAGCGCCGGCCGGATAAACCGCGACATCGAGCATGATCCGTTCCGAAACCCGCGCGGTCCCCGAAGCGATCTGGTCCCAGTGCTTCTTCACATCGTCAACGGAAAACTCGGCAAGAAAGCCGAGCTTGCCGAAGTTGATCCCCAGGATTGGCACGCCGCGCTCGACCATGACTCGGGCCTGGCTCAGCAACGTGCCATCGCCGCCCAGCACCATCGCCAGGTCCGCCTCGGGCAGATTATTTGCCGACTCGACCGTGACCTCGAGCGTCGCGTAGTCGCCGACGATCTGGGCACGCTCAGAGAGCCAGGGCTTAAACGATGTCAGCGCCTCACTGACGAGCGGCTTACCTCGGTTACACAGCAGCAGGACTCGGGGGCGTTCGGCCATGACCAGAGTTTAGCCGATCATGCGCCGCTTCAACGAATCAGGGCCGGGTCTGCTCAGCCGACCTTACCGCCTCAAGCCGCGCCTGCATCGCCTTGGCTCGATCCGGATCGGCGTCGATCAGGTTCTTCTGTTCGCCCGGATCATCGGCAAGGTTGTACAACGCCCCCTTGGGAAACTGCACCTGCTTCCACGGCCCCAGCTCGTCGCGTGTATTACTCTTGGGCGGGATGTATTTCCAGTCGCCTACGCGGATCGCCTGCCCCCACGCGTCCTGCACGATGTACTCGCGGCCTGAATCCGACTGCCCCAGGAGCGCGGGCAGGATGTTGAAGCTGTCCGGCGCGGCCTGATCTGGAAGTGACTGGCCGATCATCGCGGCGAAGCTGGCGGGGAAATCGACCTGGCTCACCAGCGCGTCGGATGTGCCGGGCTTGATCGTGCCGGGCCAGTACGTGATGAAGGGGACGCGCGTGCCGCCTTCAAAGAGCGAGTACTTGCCAGCGCGGAGCGGGCCGCTGGGCTTGTGCGTTCCCAGGCGTTCGTTGGCCTGGTCTTTGTAGCCGTCGTCGAGGACCGGGCCGTTGTCGCTGGTGACGATGACGAGCGTGTTCTTGCTTAGGCCGTTGTCTTGCAGCGTCTTGATGATCTGTCCGACGCACCAGTCAAACTGCACGACCGCATCACCGCGCGGGCCCATGCCGGACCTGCCGACAAAGCGCGGGTGCGGCACGCGCGGGACATGGTTGTCATGCAGCGCGAAGTAGAGCAAGAACGGCTTTTGCTTGTTCTTCTCGATAAAACGCACCGCCTGATTCGTAAAGTCGTCGGCCATGTCTTCATCCTTCCACAGCGCCGCCTTGCCGCCGGTCATGAAGCCGATGCGGCCGATGCCGTTGATGACCGCCTGGTTGTGTCCGTGACTCCAGTCCATAACGAGTTGGTCGCGGTTTTTCTGGCCGTCGAGTTCACCGGGGAAGTTGTCCTTGCCGTAGCTGACCTTGATCGGGTCGGCAGGGTCGAGGTTCACGACCTTGCGGTTGTGGATGTAGACGGTCGGCACGCGGTCGCCGGTCGCGGCCATGATGAAGGACTCATCAAAGCCGATGTCGTTGGGCGTGGGGCTGATGTCGGTGTTCCAGTTGAGGTCCTTGCCCCCTGCGCCTAGGCCCAGGTGCCACTTGCCGACCACGGCAGTCTGGTAGCCGGTGTCCTTCATAAGGCTCGCCATCGTGACGGTGCCGGGCTTGATGATCATCGCCGCGTCGCCCTTGGCGATGCCTGTGCCCTTCTGGCGGAAGGCGTAGGCACCGGTGAGCATCGCGAATCGGCTGGGCGTGCAGGTGGCCGAGGGGCAGTAGCCGTTGGTAAAGCGCAGGCCGTTGTTTGCCATCGCGTCGACGTTGGGAGTGGGGATCTGCCCGCCGTAGCAGCCGAAGTCGCCGTAGCCGATGTCGTCGGCGTAGATGATGACGACGTTGGGCTTGGCTGCGACAGTCGGCTGCGCGTGCAGCGGAGCCGTGGCCAGAAGCAGCGAGAGGATCAGCAAGCATCGGCAGGCGTAATCAAACATCGCGATCGGTCTCCGTCGTTGACGTTCATGTTCATGGCCAAGTGCTACTAACATAAGATCATTAATGGACGTGTAAACTTAGCACACTGTTTCGCATCTTCGCCGATGCACCTTACAGCGGCCGACGATCGCTAGCCAGTTTCACCCCTCCGCGAGCCCACCATGCGACGCCTGTGCACCACCTCCTTGTTCTTGTTTCTCGTGTTGCTTCATTTTGCAACGGATATTCACGCCGCCGATCGGCCGAACTTCGTCTGGCTGGTCTCGGAAGACAACTCCAAGCATTTTATCCGTCTCTTTGATCCTACCGGCTCGCCGATGCCTCATGTCGAGGCCCTGGCTGAGCAAGGCCTGATCTTCGAGCACGCCTTCTCCAACGCGCCGGTCTGTTCGGTTGCACGCACCACGCTCGCCACCTCCTGCTACGCCCCGCGCATCGGCACGCAGTACCACCGCCGAGCACAGATGGCCGACCTGCCCGAGGGCGTGCACATGACCCCGACGATCCTCCGCCAGAATGGCTACTACACCGCCAACAACAGCAAGACCGATTACAACGCCAGCGACAAAGACGTATGGAACGACTCATCCCGCAGCGCGAGTTGGCGTAAGCGCGCACAGGGCCAGCCCTTCTTCTACATGCAGAGCTTCGCGACCACGCACGAAAGCTCGCTGCATTTCACACAACAGCAGATGGAGTCTCAGCCGACGAAGACAGACCCGGCCAGCGTATTCATCCAGCCGATCCACCCCGACACGCAGATCTTCCGATACACCTACGCCCGCTACCACGACCAGCACCAGAAACTTGATCAGCAGATCGGCGAGGTCATCGAGCAACTCAAAAGCGATGGCCTGATCGATGACACCTTCATCTTCTACTTCGGCGATCACGGCGGCGTTCTGCCCGGCAGCAAGGGCTACCTCTACGAGCGCGGCCTGCATGTCCCGCTGGTGGTCTACATCCCCAAGAATTTTCGACACCTGCTCGGCAACGGCTTTGATGCGAAAAACCCCTTGCGCGTCAACGGATTCGTCGAGTTCGTTGATTTTGGCCCGACACTGCTTTCGCTCGCCGGCATCGACACGCCCCAGGGTATCGACGGCAAGCCGTTCCTGGGTCAAACGATTTCGCTTGATGCGGTCAACAAGCGTGATGAAGCCTTTGGCTACGCCGACCGTTTCGATGAAAAGTACGACATGGTCCGCTCGCTGCGTAAGGGCGACTACAAGTACATCCGCAATTACCAGCCGTTTAATATCGATGGGCTCTACAACCAGTACCGCTACAAGAATCTGGCGTTTGAGGAATGGCGTGAGCTCTTTCACGCTGGAAAACTCAACGCGACACAATCGCAATTCTTTCAGCCGCGGCCACCCGAGCAACTCTTCAATCTCAAGGAAGACCCGTACGAGACGAACAACCTCGCCACGGACCCGAACCACGCACAAGTGCTCAAGGACCTGCGTGCGCGTCTGCGTGTGCGTGAGAAGGCGATGCCGGACCTAAGTTTCATCCCCGAACCAGCGATGCTGGAGATGTCCACGCCGGACTTCACGGCGTTCGGTCAAAGCAGCCGAGAGATGCTCGCCGCTTGCGTCGATCTTGCGGACCTGCAACTGTTGCCGTATGCAGAGGCTGCGCCCGGTATCCGCAAGGCGATCGACGGTAAACCGCACGAGCGTTACTGGGGCCTGATCGTCGCCAGTGCCTTCGGCAAGCAGGCCCTTGAATTCACCGAGCGCGCCATGAAGATTGCAACGACTGACGACCACATGCTGATCCGTGCCCGTGCGATCGAGTTGCTGGGTCTGACCGGCGCTGATACAGATGTGTCTCAACTAATTAACGACACACTCGCGCGGTGTGAGTCTCCGATGGATACCCTGCTGGTCCTCAACACTGCTGCGTTACTCAAAGACACCCAACCGGGCTTTGACTTTCAACCCAAGGTCAAGCCCGAACACGCTCGGAACAGTTGGGTCACAGACCGTCTGAATTATTTCAAGAAGTAGAGAGTTATTCGTACGGCTGATCGGGGGCTTTGGCTGGTGGCGGAGGCGGCGTGATACCTGCGGCACGCATGACCGCTTCAAAGGCCTCGATGGTCTCGGCGGAAGGTTTGAAGTTGCCCGGGCGGTAGCCCTGCGCGATCAAGAGCGGGGTTCGTCCCTGCTTGTTGGGCGTATTCCAGATGCGGATGTCTGCGCCGCGCTCGGCCAGCAGGTGGATCACCCTCGGCAGGCTTTTGTAGGCCGCGCCGTGCATCGCCGTTTCGCCGTTCTGATCGACCGCGTTGACGTCGGCACCGAGGTCCAGCAGCAGAGTCACCGCGGCGAGGTGCTCGTCCTTCGTGCCCGCGCCGTCGGCCTCCGGGCTCTCGCCGATTCCCGCTGCCAGCATCAGGGCCGTCTGCCCGCGCGCATTGGTCCGTTGCGGGTCGGCCTCCAGTTCCAGAAGCAACTGCATGTACGCGACATCCGCCGTCGCTGCGGCGCAAAGAAAGGGCGTCGTCCCTTTGACTGAAATCCTTCGGCGGTTTCCGTTGTTGTTCTCTTTGCCGAGGTTGACGTCCGCGCCGTGCTTGACCAGCACCTTCACGAAGTCCAGGCTCGTGAGCTTGCCCGAACCGGTCGGCGGCGGCGCACCGAACTCGTTGTCGCCGATCTCGGGCTTGCGGATCCACGACATCGCGTGCAGGGGCGTATATCCGGTGCCGCTGTCGTTCGGGTCCGCGCCGGCTTCGAGCAGCATCGCCGCCAGCTCGAAGTGGCCGTTCTCCATCGCCAAGAGCAGCGGCGTCGTATTCTTCGCCGGCTTGTTGTTTCCGCCCTTGGCCAGGGTCATCGGCTCGTTGACGTCGACGCCCTCATCGAGCAGTCGACGAGCGACCGCGAGGTGCCCGTTGCGAACTGCGAAACTCAGCGGCGTGAAGCCCGAATCCAGTGGCGTGCGACAGTCTCCGCCCGCCTTGATCAACGCGTCAACGACGTCAGCGTAGCCCTCTGCGGCGGCCCACATCAGCGC
>JBGSTE010000532.1:0-7587 GCA_041736655.1 Phycisphaeraceae bacterium
TCCTGCTGGTCGGCATGGCGGTTCATCTGCGCAAGCGTGTCAAGCACATCACGCCGACCGGCGCGGTGGACGCCGTCGGGGTCGGTCAGATACAGCACCGGGTCCTTACCCGCCCGGAAGCGCACGCCCTGGTGACGCGAGTCGAGGAAGCCCGAGCCCCAGAGCCTGGCATACAACGGCTGGCCGCCCTGGTCGGCGCTGACGAGCACGATGAAGGCCGGCAGGTCGCTGTTCTCGCTGCCCAGCCCGTAGCTGAGCCAGGCACCGAGCGACGGCCGACCGGCGATCTGCGAGCCGGTCTGGATGAACGTGATCGCCGGGTCGTGGTTGATCGCCTCGGTGTGCATCGAGCGGACCATGCACATCTCGTCGGCGATCGAGGCGATGTTGGGGACCAGCTCGCTGAACCACGCGCCGCTCTTGCCGTGCTGCGCGAATTTGAACGGCGAACCAGCCAGCGGGATCGACGTCTGATTCGAGGACATGCCCGTCAGTCGCTGGCCGCCGCGCACCGAGTCGGGCAGCTGCTCGCCGTGCATCTTGTTGAGCATCGGCTTGTAGTCAAAGAGGTCCAGGTGCGAAGGCGCGCCGGACTGGCAGAGGTAGATGATGCGCTTGGCCTTGGGCGCAAAGTGCGGCCCGCCGAGCACACCGCCCGGCTTGCCTGTCGTTGCCGGCAACTCGGCCGGTGTACTCGCGCCGGTGATCGCGCCCGGCAATAAACCGGTCAGCGCCAGCCCGCCCATACCCATCGCCGAGCGGTTCAGAAAATACCGCCGGGTCATTGCAAAAGCGTCGATCGGCTTGTCATCCTTGCGTGTCATCGTCAGCGTCTCCACACCGTGGCGTCGTAGTTCAACACTGCCTGGGCCACCATCGTCCACGCGGCAACCTGTGCATCCTCCAGCGAACCGTCAGGCTTTGCTTCGCCCTGGGATCGCAGCTTTTTCGCATCGTCCGGGGCCGTGCTGTAATACGTGAGCTGCCGATCAAGCAGCCCCAGCAAGAGCGACCGCTCCGTTTCATCCGGCGATCGGCCGGTGAGCCCGATGAAGAGTTGATCAAGCCGGTCCTTGTCATCTTGCATGGCCTTGAGGGTTTGCTCGGCAAGGGCGCGGCAGGCCTCGACAAACTGCACATCGTTAAGCAGCACCATCGCCTGCAGGGGCGTGTTGGTCGACGATCGCTTGGCGGTGCAGACCTCGCGCGTCGGGGCGTCGAAGGCGAGCATGTTGGGCATCGGCGCGGTGCGCTTCCACACGGTGTAGAGCGATCGGCGGTAGAGGTCCTTGCCCACCGACTGCCTGTAGGCCGGGCTCATGCTGTTGGACTCGTTCCAGAGCTTGGGCGGCTGATAGGGCGCGACCGGCGGGCCGCCGATCTCGCCGTTCATCAAGCCCGACACCGCCAGGGCCGTGTCGCGCATCATCTCGCCCGACAGCCGGCGGGCGGGCCCGCGCGACAACAGTTCGTTGCCCGGGTCCAGCTCGCGCTGCTGGGCGCTGGCCGCCGAGTCCTGTCGATACGCCGCGCTGAGCACGATGCGCCTGAGCATCGCCTTGGTGTCCCAGCCGCTGGCGATGTACTGCCGCGCGAGATAATCGAGCAGTTCCGGGTGCGTCGGCAGCGAGCCCTGCAAGCCGAAGTCGTCGGGCGTGCCTACCAAGCCGTTGCCAAAGAACTGCATCCACAAGCGATTGACTGCCACCCGCGAAGTCAGCGGATGGCTCGGATCGGTCAGCCACTGCGACAGGCCCAGCCGGTTGCGTGGCGCGTCCCGGGGCATCGGCGGCAGCGAATCGGGCGTGTTGCGCTCGACTCGGTTCTCCGCCGTCTTGGGCGAATCGTATGCCCCGCGTGCCAGCACGTACGCCGGCGTCGGCTCGGGCAGGTCCTCCATCACCGAGACCTCAAACAACTTCGTCTGAAAATCCAGCAGCGCCCGCCGCTCGCTACTCACGTTGGCCAGCGCCGCCGGGTAGGCCTCATCCACCACCGCCAGGTAATAATCCGTCAGCGCCGCCGCATCCTGCTTCTCAACCGCCGTGCTGAGGGCCTGGCCATCGAACAGATGCTTCGCCTCGACCGCCGTCAAAGCGCGCTTGTAGAGCGTCAGTTCATCGATCGCCGAGCCGGGGATCGTTGAGGTGCGCATCCGTTCGTCGAAGATCAGTTTCTCGCCGCCCTGCGCGGGGTCCTTGGTGAGCTTATCGCGCAGGACTTGCGAAGCGATCTCGCCGTCGAGGTAGATCGCCATGCCCGTCGCACTGATCGTGCCGTCGTAGGTCACGGTGACCTGCGTCCAGCGATCCACCGGCAGTTCCTGCGTCGTCTGCACCGCCAGCGCGTTGCCGGGCCAGAACCGGGCCATGACCAGTTGCAGCCTGCCTTGTTCGATGGTGAACCATGAGCCGTTGAAGCCCGCGTCGGTGCCCGAGGAGTTATGGAAGATCAGCGCCGAGTCGTAGCGCTTGGGCACCTTGATCCAGAACGAGGCGGTGAAGGGCTTTTCCGGCCGCATACCGTTGAGTGCTTTTTCAAATACCGCGCTGCTGTCGCCGGCAAACTTCAGCGCCATCCCGACCTTGCCCTCGACAAGCGTGTTGTCGCGATGCGTCTTGCCGGGGTTGTCCGCCGCGATCGTGTTGGCGAGCGTGTTGCCTTCGCCGATCACGTCCAGCGGGTAATGCGCATCGGGCGTTGGCATGGCGATCGGCGACGCATCGGCACGCGTGACCGACGATAGCCAGTCCTGCATGGGCTGACCCGATCGCTCCTGCGTGACCCGAATCAATTCTCGCTCAGCATCTGCAACTTTGGTCTTGAGCGCGTCCCACTGCTTGTCCTGCTCGGGCGTGGGCAATAGCACCGTGGGCGTGGGCACGAAGCCGTCACGCTGGAACATGTACATGCCAAACTCGTCGATGCTGTTGAAGAAGGCATAAAACTGATAAAAATCCCGCTGCGTGATCGGGTCATACTTGTGGTCGTGGCAGCGGGCACACTCGAGGGTCAGGCCCATGAACGCGGTGCCGGCGGTGATGACGCGGTCCGACACGTACTCGTTGAGCCATTCTTCGCTGATCGACCCGCCCTCGTTGGTCATGCGGTGCAGGCGGTTGAAAGCGCTGGCGAGCTTCTGGTCCCGCGTCGCGTTGGGCAGGAGGTCGCCGGCGAGTTGCTCGGTCAGGAAGCGGTCATACGGCAGGTTGTCGTTGAACGCGCGGATCGCCCAGTCGCGCCAGGGCCAGGTCGGGCTCAGGTAGTCGGACTGGTAACCATACGAGTCGGCATATCGCGCCAGGTCGATCCACTGCCCAGCCATGTGCTCGCCATAACGTGACGAAGCGAGCAGGCGATCGACTACCTTTTCATATGCGTTCGCCTGCTCGTCAGCGATGAACGCTTCAATCTCCGCCGGCGTCGGCGGCAGGCCCGTCAGATCAAGCGTCACCCGACGAAGCCAGCGTGATCGCGAGGCCTCCTTATTCGGCGACAGACCCGCCTGCTCCAGCTTCGCCAGCACAAACCGGTCCAGCGGATCACGCACCCAGCCCGCGTTCTTCACCTCTGGCAACGCGACGCGATCGGGCAACGGCACGAACGACCAGTGCGGCTCGTACTTGGCCCCCTGCTCGATCCACTTATTCAGGAGCGACTTCTCCTCACCGCTCAGCGTCACCTTGAAGGCCGGCGGTGGCATGACGAGCTTGGCCTTGGTCGAATGGATGCGCGAGACCAACTCGCTGGCCGCCGGATCGCCGGGCTTCATCACAGACATCGCGCCCATGAAGTTGTTGCCATCCTCCGCCACGTCCAGCCGGAGTTCCGCCTCGCGACTTGCGCTGTCCGGGCCGTGGCACGCAAAACACTTGTCCGAAAGGATTGGCCGGATGTCGCGGTTGTAGCTGATGGGCCGCTCACCCTGCGCGGGCTTGTCGGCTACAAGCGATAGCTCAGCGGCCGAATCCGCAGCGCCCCCGTCACAGCCGGCCAGCGCCAGCACGCACAGCCCAAGCCCGGCCAGATGCCTCACGCGTTTGATCAAACGATTCATGCAGCTCCCTCGATGACCGTCAACCGCGACTCTCATGACAGATGCCGATCCAAGGCAATTGATACAGCATCAGGCCTCATATTATGCGTCCGTGCACGCCCCGGCATGCGCCCGGCGGAGTGTAGTTGATGTTTGCGGATTATCGTGCGTCGCAACAGGGTTATACTCCCCGGGCCCCGCCGTGATCCGACGGCGATTCGGCCGATATCTACCGCATGAACCGCCAGACTGCTTGCATCGTGAACCAAACAACACCCAACCAGACCGAGCCCAAGCCCGTGGCACATCAAGCCGCGCTGACCCACGAAGCGGTTGAGGCACTTGAGTTAAAGCCGCCGGTGTCCCGCTGGGCGCTGCATCGGCGTCTGTATAACTGGACGCTTCGGCTCTCTGAAAGTAAACACGCCACCGGCGCGCTCTTTGGCATCAGCTTCGCCGAGTCGAGCTTCTTCCCGATCCCGCCGGACGTGCTGCTGGCCCCGCTTTGCCTGGGCAACCGCAGCAAGGCCTTCTGGTTCGCGACCGTCACGACCATCGCCAGCGTGCTTGGCGCGGTCGCCGGCTACCTCATCGGCATGTACGCGTGGGGAGCCACCGCCGACTTCTGGTACAGCAACATCCCCGGCTTCTCGCAAGAAAAATTCGCCAAGGTCGAGGGCTGGTACGACACCTACGGCGTGTGGATCCTCTTCATCGCGGCCTTCACACCCGTGCCCTACAAGATCTTCACCATCGCCGGCGGCGTGATGGGTCAGGCGCTCCTGCCCTTCGTGCTCGTCTCGATCGTCGGCCGGGGCGCGCGATTCTTCCTGGTCGCGGGCCTGCTGTGGTGGATCGGGCCCAAGGCCGAGCCGTTCATCGATAAGTATTTCAACTGGCTGTGCCTGGCGGTGGTGGTGCTGGGCATCGCGGGTGTGGCCGTGCTGCAAGTGATGCATTAACGCGCAAGCAAGTCGGAGCATGAACCGTGAAACGCATCCTCGTCACCGGCGGCGCCGGCTACATCGGCTCACACTGCGTCAAGCGCCTGGTCGCCGATGGCTATGACGTCACCGTGCTGGACAACTGCGAGCGCGGCCACGCCGCGGCCGTCGAACGCGCCTCGGCCGGCAAAGCGAAACTCGTCAGGGCCGACCTGCGCGATACCGAAGCGGTCACCAACGCCTTGAAAAACAACGGAATCGAAGGCGTCATCCACTTCGCCGCCCTGGCGTACGTCGGCGAATCGGTCACGCAGCCGCTGCGCTACTACGACAACAACACCACCGGGTCCGTCAGCCTGCTGCGCGCGATGGATGCCGCAAACGTCAGCCGTATCGTCTTCAGCTCCACCTGCGCGACCTACGGGCAGCCGGAACGCATGCCCATCACCGAGGACACACCCCAAGCGCCGATCAACCCCTACGGCTGGTCCAAGCTCATGACCGAGCGGGCCCTCATCGACTACGGTAGCGCCAACCACAACTTCGCCTTCGCGGCGCTGCGCTACTTCAACGTCGCCGGCTCAGACCCGCACGGCGTCATCGGCGAAGACCACGAGCCGGAAACCCACATCATCCCCGTCGTCCTCAACTGCGCCCTGGGCAAGGTGCCGAGCGTCAGCGTCTTTGGCGATGACTACGACACGCCCGACGGCACGTGCATCCGCGACTATATCCACGTCAACGACCTGGTCGACGCGCATATCGTCGTGATCAACGCGCTCAAGGCCGGCGACCAGCGCTTCTACAACCTCGGCACCGGGACGGGCACGACCGTCATGCAGGTCATCGAGGCCGGCCGAGCGGTCACCGGCCACGCGATCCCCGCGATCATCGGCCCGCGCCGACCGGGCGACCCGCCGTCACTCTACGCCGACCCGAGCAAGATCAAACGCGAACTGGGCTGGCAAGCCAAGTGCAAAGACATCAGGCAGATGGTCGCCGACGCCTGGGGCTGGTTCAAGAACAACCCGGACGGCTACAACGATAGATAAATCACCGCATGCCGCGTTGGGAGAAGCCCCACAGCGGCCGAGAGCGAAGCAGCAGGTACCCTGCCGGGATCGCGACGACCGCCGAGTACAGCAGCACGATGAAGCCATGCACGAGTTGGTCCGCGGCCTTGAAATTCGCGACCGGTTCGTTGCCAAGCAGCGTGATGTTCTGCCGCATCGCGTGCAGCGTCGTCGCCACCAGCAGCGCAAAGACGCCAGCCACGAGGGTCATGATGGCGATGGTGAACATCGAGTCGCGAAACAGGAGGTTGCGGAGCTGCACCAGCGCGTAGCCGGCGGCCAGGAAGCCCAGCGCCCAGGGCCCGATCAGCCCCGTTTCGTGCTGCTGGAGCATGATGTCTACAAGCAGTCCCAGCAGCAGCGCCGACCAGCCGACCGCGATGGCCGGGGCCTGCAGGGCGATGAACACCAGCAGGATCAGGAGCAGCATCGGCTCATGCCCGGGCGTCGGCCAGCGAGCCGAGACCAGGAGCTGCAGCGCGTAGCTCAGATAAGCGAGGATGGTGAAGGTCAGCCAGTTCATGTTCGGCGGTCAGTCGGTGCGTTGGGTGATGACGGTGGCTTCGCTTTGGGGTCCGATGGGGACGCTTGGGCTGATGAAGACCCGGCTTTCCTGCGTGGGGTTGGTCGGGTGCTTGTCGATCACGCGGATCTGCCCGAGCATGAAGCCGTTGGCGCTTTTGCGCAGCGTATCGCGGACACGCACGACGTCGCCGGGCCGAAGCGATTGAGCGATGGACGAGGCGACATCGAAATAGAAGCCGCCCTTGTCGTCGGACTCGACCCAGTCGATGTAGGGCCAGTTGTTCTGGGCGCGGGTCAGGTCCGGTGGCATGATCATGACTTCGCTGCGGAAGTCCGGGCTGGTGATGAGCCTGACGGTGCAGGTGACCGGGCCGACTTCCTGCACGAAGCCGATGAGGTTTTGTTTGTAGGCGACCGCGTCGTCGCGCTTGATGCCGTGCATGGCACCGCGCAGGAGTTTCATGGTCGGGTTGGTCTTGTCGCCGTTGAAGCTGCCGACCTGGGCCTGGACCGGGCGGATCGCCTGGATGTCCTGGATGAGCGCGATGGCCTTGAAGGCCTCGATCTGTTTGCGGAGCTCGGCGTTTTCCGTCCACAGCTCGGCGTTGTATTTCTTCACGTCCCGGAGCTGCTCACGCAGCTTGTCCTGATCCATGTCGGGCTCATCGACGGCCGGGTCGACCTTGATCAACGAGGCCACCCATTGCGCCGGCCGCTGAACTGTGTCCACCGTCCAGTTGAGTCTGCCGGTAAACCACCGCGTCCACTGCTGGTTCAACAGCGCGCAGGCCAGCAGCACGAGCGCGACGAAGAACAGGCCTTTGCGTGCGGTGATCATGGCGGGTGACAAGGGGGACACAAGTGTTCAAATAGCCGGCGGCCTACGGACGCCGGACGCGTTGACAACTACTGTCCTCGCGTCCGAAGTTCGTAGCCCGCCGGCTGTTTCTTTCTGCGTGGCGTACTCGCCCCCGGAGCGGAGCCCATTTTAGACCTATCGGCCTGCCTT
>JBGSTE010000568.1:0-2482 GCA_041736655.1 Phycisphaeraceae bacterium
CGCCAGCTCACGTGTCGGTGCGAGGACCAGGCAGCGTGGCTTACGCGAGGCGGGCTTGCCGCTCTGGGTTTGCTGCGCGTGCAGCAGGTGGAGGATCGGCAGCGCGAAGGCGGCGGTTTTGCCCGTGCCGGTCTGGGCGCAGCCGAGCACGTCCTTGCCTTCAAGGACCACGGGGATGGCCCGGGACTGGATGGGGGTTGCGGTTTCGTAGCCTTCTTCGGCGACGGCGCGCAGGATGGGCTGGATGAGGGGGAACTGGTCAAAACGCATGGATAGCTCTGCTTTCGGTGCGGTCCGGGTGCGAAGGATGGACCCGCGAAGGCAGGCCCAAAACACCGGGACAAGGGGGACGCACCGAGAAGGAACGCGGACAACCCGCGAAGGAACCGGCCGATGCGCTGCAACTGTCTCTGGGGGCCGATGCCCGGCAGTTGCCGGTTGTCTATCGACCAAAAGGAGGGAGTTGACGGGAACTTATAGTATCGGCTGGGGCGGATGTCAAGGTTAGCGGTCTTTTGGATGACACCTACATTGAGGCAGTCCTGGAGCTGTATTGACAATTTGTTAGCAATGTTAACAGGCCCCTGAACGGTGTTATGCTATAGAAATGCGATCGATCGCCAAACTCTTCGGCCGGTCCCCATTCGTCCCGATCCAGCAGCACATGGAGCGGGTGGCGCGCTGCGTGGCCAAGGGCCAGGCCCTGCTCGATGCGTATCTGGTCGGCGATCAGGCGACGGTCGAACAACTGGCGAAAGAGATTGATCTCATCGAGGCTGAGGCCGACGAGATCAAGCGGGATGTCGAGCAGCAGGTGCGTGGCGGGGTGTTCATGGCGGTCGAGCGTAGCCGGCTGATCCAGGTGATCGTCGTGCAGGACTCGATCGCGGACAAGATGCAGAACCTGGCCCGGCTGACGACGCTGCGGGCGTGCGAGGAGCCCCCGCCGTTCCTCTCGACGTTCAAGAAGTTTCTGGAACTGAACATCGAGCTTTTCTTTGCGATCCGCAAGGTGATCGACGAGCTCGACGAGCTTTTGGAGGCGGGGTTCTCCGGCGGTGAAGCGCAGGCTGTGGCCCAACTGATCGCGCGGGTCTCGGACCTCGAAGACGAGGCGGACGACCTGCAACACACCCTGCTCAAGGAGCTGTTCACCGTTGAGCACAAGATGAGCCCGGGCGCGTTTTTCCTGTGGACCAAGATCTTCAAACAGGTCGGCGATATCGGTGACCGCAGCAATCAACTGGGCAACCGCGTGCGCAGCATGCTCCAGATCAAATAGGGTTGGCGACATCGGTATCGGCAAAAGCCCGCATTTTTCGCCTGAACTCTTGACGACGGGCGTGAACCAAACAATCATGGTCTGATGCGACTGATCCTGCTGCGGCACGGCATCGCCGAAGACCCACGCCCCGACCTCGACGACGCCCAGCGCCAACTCACGCCCGAAGGCATCGAACGCACCCGGCTGGCGGTGCAGGGGCTCGTTGTCTATCTCGGCCAGATCGACGCGATCCTCTCCAGCCCCAAAAGCCGTGCCTACCAGACCGCCGAAGTCCTGGCCCAACTCATCGACACACCCATTGAAATCTGCCCGCCGCTGGCCGAGGGAACGGTCAACCAGGTGCTGAGCGTCATCAAGTCGCGTAGTGAAGAGACGCTGGTACTCGTCGGCCACGAGCCGCAGTTGAGCATGATCGCCGGTCGGCTTTGCGGCATCGCCGCAGCATCATGCATCGAGCTCAAGAAAGCCGGCGCCCTGGTGATGCGCTTAAGCCAGTCCGACCCCGACTGCCCGTCCGCCGTGCTCGAAGCGCTGCTGCCACCCAAGACCCTGCGCGGGTTGGTGGGTCAGGGTTAGCGAGGCTTTGATTCAAAACATCTTTACGCAATCGCATAACGTGTGCTACTCAACCGCCGCCACAAGCCCATCCTGCACGAAGCACAGCCGGGCCTGGATCGCCTGCGGATCAAGGCCCGTCAACACCGCCAGCGCTTGACGGTATAAATCGATCTGCTCCTTGTACCTTGCAACCGTTTCATGCAACGACTGGCTGTCAACGCGATCGGTCTTGAAATCAATCAGCATCGCTTGCGTGGTCTGTCCTTGTGCGTCGGTCCAGAGGTGTACGCGGTCGAACGTGCCGTTGACCAGCCGGCCCCGCACGTGCGTCACAAACCTTCGCTCCCGCCAGAGCCCTGCCGCGCCCTTTCGGCTGAGCAGTTCACGCACCGCCGGCCGCGCCAGCGAACGCTCGAACGTGGCGCGTACCTGAAGCGCATCGACCGATGGATCGCGTGACTCTTCGATGATGGTTCGAAGCGCTTGCTCATCGGGCGGCTCTTCATCAATGAAGGCGACCTGTTCGAACAAGCGGTGCATCAACGTGCCGTATGCCCTGCCCCCGCCGGGCGACAAACGCAGCAGGTCCGCCGCCGACACCGCCCCGCCTTCGTGCATGGCACTGGGCGTGGCCTGGGC
>JBGSTE010000569.1:0-5538 GCA_041736655.1 Phycisphaeraceae bacterium
GCGTGAACTTCTCGACCGTCATGACCCCGGCCCAGTGGTCCGGCTCGGGTGCAACCAGCGACCTGGGCGCCTTCACCGGCGCGGGCATCGTTGGCAGCAAGGCCCGCCTCATCAACTTCTTCACCAGCAGCGTGATTGAAATCGACCTGGGCACCGGCACGCCGACCGAAGTCGTCAGCAAGGCCACCGTCGACGCCGCCGTCGGCACCTCCGTCCAGCTCACCGCGCAGTTCGAGACCGCCAGCGACGGCACGATCTACGGCTTTGACGGCGGCAGCGACTCCATCATCGCCATCACCCCCGGCGGCAGCGTCTCCATCGAAGTCCCCAACGCTTCGCTGGGCGTCACCAGCATCGGCGGCTTGGGCATCGACGGCAGCACGATCCTCATCGGCGATAACTCCACCGACTCCATCCGCGCCTGGGACACCGTCACGAACACCATGACCACCGTCCTCTCCGCCACGCAGATCAAGGCGGCCACCGACGACGCCCTGAACGTGGCTGCAGGCTTTGGCGACATCTTTGCCGCGCCGGACGGAAGGGTCTACTTCTACGAGTCCGTCTCCGACTACCTGCTCTCGTACGACCCCGCCAACCCGGCCGGCACGCTCAGCGTCGTCGTCAGCGAGGCCGAGTTCCTCTCCGGCCCCAGCAGCGACATCATCGCCCAACTCGGCTGGTGGGACGGCAAGATCGCCTTCGTCGACCAGGGCAACGGCAGCGCCGGCAACGACGGCTTCTTCGTCGTCCCCGAACCGACCTCGCTGGCGCTCCTGGCCCTCGGCGGCCTGATGGTCGCGCGTCGCCGACGATAAGGCTCGTCGTGTTGCGATTTGCAGCAAACTAAAAAATAAAAAAAACGCCCTCCGCGAAGGAGGGCGTTTTTTTTGATGACCCCCAAGGCGGCTATAACACACCCGAAACAACTGCGCGAAGATAGCGTTATCAAAAGCAAGCGACGCTGAATTCGACACGCGTGCAGTAGTTGATTTCGTGTAGAACGTGTTTGAGAAGGGGGGGCGTCCGGCCTGTCGTCACAATCAAGTCGTGAGACAGATCCTATCGAGCGGCGTTACTCACACACGATCTAAGTCCGAGAATTGACGAAGACGATATCGCGCACGAGATTATTGGATCACTTGTTGTGTTGCACCTGTACTTTGCGCTGCAGGCTAACCTATTCACAGATTTGGCCGATGATTGACTCACGGAGATGAGATGATGAAAATCGGTCGTTGGACAACACACGCGTGCATGCTTACATGCATATCCATCAGTCCTGCCACGCACGCACAAGATGAAGACGCGTTACTGCAATCGACCTTCGTGGATGACCGGCATCTGCACGATGCCGACATCATTTCGCCGCGCCCGCAGCGACCGGAGTTGTCAACGCCTGATAATGTTGACACCGGCAAGCCCTTTCTGGAATGGCAACACCTGACCGACGACTGGGGTGGGCGCCGCCCGAGACTGGACGATCTGGGAATCGTCTTCGAGGCAGACCTGACATTTGACCACTCGCACAACTTCGAGGGTGGGCTTGGCCGGGGCTCCGCCACACGCAACCTGCTGAACTTCAACCTCACACTCGACACCCAACGTCTCGGGCTTTGGGAGGGCGGCACGTTTTTTTTGAATTTCCAGAACATCCACGGCCCGGGCATCGGCGACGAACTGGGCGACGTCCAGGGGCTGGACAACCTTGACGCGGACGGCCGGACGCAGATCAGCGAGATTTGGTACGAGCAGTTGTTGTTGGGTGAACAGGTGCGTATCCGCATCGGCAAGGTTGATGTCAACAGTGAGTTCGCCTACGTCGACAACGGCGGTGAATTTCTCAACTCATCGATGGGTTTTAGTCCGACCGTTTTTGTGATGCCCAGCTACCCCGACCCCGCGTTTGGGTTCACGCTGTTCATTTACCCGAGCGAGTCCCTTTACGCGGGCATCGGTATGATCGATGGCTCGGCGCAAGAGGGCATCGCGACCGGATCACGTGGGCCATCGACGCTGTTCGGTGCGCCCGGCGACTTGTTTTACATTGCCGAAGCGGGCAGCACATGGGCCTTGAATGAGCGAACTTTGCCCGGGCGTGTTGGTGTGGGTGTCTGGGTTCACGACGGAGACTTTGTCCGCTTTGACGCGGGCATGGAGGACCGGGCCGTAGGCTTCTACTTCGTCCTGGACCAGATGCTCTGGCGTGAGAATTCCGAAGACGAAGAGGACTCGCAAGGCCTCGCTGGCTTCATGCAGTACGGCTACGCTGACGCGAATCTCAGCAGCGTTGAACACCACATCGGTGTTGGTGCCACATGGACCGGGGCCATCCCCGAACGTGATGACGATGTGCTGGGCCTGGGTATCTCGGTCGCCAGGCTAAGCGACGATCCCGCCGCCGGTTTCACTGACGATGCGGAGACCGCCTTCGAGTTGTTCTACCGCCTCCAACTTACACCCTACATCGCGGTCAAGCCTGATTTGCAGTTCATCAAGAACCCCGGCGGCGCTGGGGCAGATGACGCACTGGTCGGCACGGTTCGTGTTGAAATCAGCTTCTGAATCAACTTTATCCATCCACTCGCATTGAGAAGAAAGCGATGAAAATCCGCACTCGAATCCTGTCTGGCTTTGGCCTGGTGTGTCTGCTGCTGCTGGTCAGCGGCGGTGCCGGGTTCCTCGGCGTTCAACTCTATGACCGCGCGGTCACCTTCATCACCGGGCCTGCGTGGGCTAGTGCTGATGGATCGATGAACGCAACCATTGAGGTCCAGAACCAGTTAATCGCCACCGACGCGGTCGTCAGTAATGACGACCCTCAGGCCAACCTCGTCAAGGTCACGCAAGCCGGCGAAGCGGCCTCGGGCGAAATGGACCGGCTGATCGAGACCGGCCTGCTTGATAGCAAGCAAGTCAATGTGCTCAACAGCGCCCGCGAAGAGCTTGAAGACAGACTGGCTGATCTCCTGGCTGCCTGGTCCAGCTATCACGAGACCCGTCAATCATTTGACCGCCACGCCGTTCACTTCGTCGAACTCAGTGAAGCGGTGGAAGTCATCGGCGACGGCGCGGTCGAGTCGATCGAGTCCAACCCCGATCAGCCCGTCACCTGGACCGGCGGCCTGTCGACCCTGTGGACGGCTGCCGACGGCGGCATGGAAAGCAGCATCGGTTTCTTAACCCAGTTGTACCATCTCAACAAGATGATCGGCGGTGCGCCCATCGATCAAGAAGCCCAAGAGATCGAAGAAGCACTCGCGTTTCAGAGCGAGGCGGCTCAGGAGATGCTCAAGACCGGGCTGTTCAAAGGGGCTGTGCCGACGGGCCATTACAAAGGCAAGGCCTATGACGCCGCATACCAGGAAGCATTCGAGGAACATGCACGGCTGATTCACCTAACCGTTGAAACATACCGCGCGTTCCGTCTGGCGAATCAGCAGCATCGCGAATCCGCCGCTGCGCTTCGTAGCGTGCTTGAAAGACTGGAGGCAGAGGGCGACCAGCGCATCGATACGACGGCACAGTCGATTGTTGCAACGCGACAAACCGCAATGGCGATCATCCTGATCGCCATTGCCACGGGCTTGATCACGGCGGTGGTCGCGGCGTGGGCCACGGTGCGCTCCATCACCCGCCCCATTAATGCCTCTCTGGCGCGACTGCAAACGATCGCTGACGGCGACTTGACGCAGCGATTCGATATTTCGCGAAATGACGAACTGGGCAACCTCTGCGCCGGGATGAACCGGTTCGTCGACAAGTTCCACAGCCTGATCCGCGAGATCGTCGATACCGCATCGTACGTCCGTCACGGCACAGGCGGGATCGTCGACTCCAACACGACGCTCTCCGATGCGATGCGGGATCAGACCATGCGAATCAATACTGTTTCCGCAGCGGTCGAAGAGATGAGCAGCTCGGTCATCGAGGTTGCACGACAGGCCAGCGACGCCAATGTCACCGCCTCCAACTCCGGCCAAGTCGCCCGCGAGGGTGAAGCCGTTGTCGGCCGAACCATCACCGGCATGCAATTAATCAATACCGTCGTCACCAATGGCGCCAACAGTGTCGATGAACTGGGCCAACTCAGCCAGCAGATCGGGCAGGTTATCACCGTCATCAACGGCATCGCCGACCAAACCAACTTGCTTGCACTGAACGCCGCTATTGAAGCGGCTCGCGCAGGTGAACAGGGTCGTGGCTTCGCGGTGGTCGCCGACGAGGTCCGCAAGCTCGCTGACCGCACGACGACCGCGACCGACGAGATCGCCCAATCGATTCAGACGATTCAGGATCGGACCCAGCTCGCGGTCGAGCAGATGCGAGCGGGTACCCAGACGGTCAATGAGGGTGTCAACGCTGCGACCGAGGCGGGGCAACGCCTCCGTGAAATTGTGCAAGGCTCGACCCAGGTTGCAAGTCTGATCGAACGCATCGCCGCCGCAGCCGAGCAGCAGTCCACGGCAAGCACCCAGATCGCCTCAGACGTCGAAGCAATTCATTCAGGGATTCAACATACGACCCAAACTGCGATGCTGACCGTCAACAACGCAGGCGAACTCTATCAACAGGCAGAACGCCTCAGCGAGCTTGTCGGGCGATTCAAAGTCTAGCTCTCCTAACCGAGTCCTTCGGCCAGCCACGCAACCCGGAGATGCCTTACGTCGTCAACGCCATCCGCTGCTTCTGCCGCACTAGCTTCGTGTGCCGGCGACAAACGCGATCCGGCGGAACAACTGCGGTGGCGCCCATTTGCACTTCATCAAGCCCATGATCCAACAGTGCGCAGTGTCGGGTCTAGGCGGGGCTCGAACTCAACTGCCAGCTCGCGGAGCTACGCCTGCGGGATGTCACGGCAGTTCGAGCAATCGAAAAAAAACGCCTCCAAGCAGTTGTCTGCGGGAGGCGTTCAGTGACCCCTACGGGATTTGAACCCGTGTTACCAGGATGAAAACCTGGTGTCCTAGACCAGGCTAGACGAAGGGGCCTTCGGTCGAGCCAGACATTCTAGCGAACTGTCCGCCACTGGCAAGCGGGGGTGTGGAGATTTGTGATCGGCCGTCAGACCGGGGACGATCTGACGCCTTCAACAGCCCGTAGCCAACAATTGCGCGGTGAAATGCCAGAAGACTTGCCGCGCAGCCGTTGGCTGCGGGCTATGAAGTGAGGCCTTGTTGAATTTTCCAAACCCCAGACCCCAAACCCCAAACCCCAGACCCCAGACCCCATCTATCCGTGCCGACCCGCGCGATGGCGGATCAAGATCGCCAGGGCGTTGAAGCTCAGCAGCACCACCAGCAGGACGATGATGCCCGCAGCGGCGAGCTCGCGGAAGGCGTCCTGGGGTTGGCCGGCCCAGTTGTAGATCTGTAGCGGCATGACGGTGAAGGAGTCCATCAGGTTGCCGGGCGTGAAGTTGATGAAGACGACCCCGCCGAGGATGAGGATCGGCGCCGCCTCGCCCACCGCTCGGCTGATGGCCAGGATCGTGCCGGTACAGATGCCCGGGATCGCCGCCGGCAGGGCGGTCCTGCT
>JBGSTE010000572.1:0-1540 GCA_041736655.1 Phycisphaeraceae bacterium
GCACGCGCTACATCGAGTCTGACACGCTTGATCTGCAACTGATCGCGATTGATCGTGCCGGCAACACGCAGCCGATCCGACTCGAAGCGGGATCCAAAGCGGGCAGCTTCACCGCTTCGTTCACGCCTACGACGCCGGGCGTTTATCGTTTCGAACTGTCCGCCCCCGGCCGTGACGACCTGATCGAGCCGGGCCAGCCGTTGACCACGCGGATCGCTGCCGTGGAGCGATCGGCAGAGCGGCGAGACACCTCGGCCCGGCCGGACCTCTTAAAACAACTCACCGAGCCGACCGGCGGTTTGTGCCTGACGATGGACCAGAAAGCGCCGCTGTTGGATTACCTGCAAACGCTGCAGGCGCTTCGGCGGGCCGAGCCGGGCGTGGACTATGATTTCAATACCACGGCGGTGTTCTTGTGGATCGCCGGGTGCTTCGGGCTTGAATGGATCCTGCGACGACGGAGCGGCCTGAGATGACGAGCCTGCAGGCTTCGACAACCCGTCACGACCACGCCACCGCCCGGGTGCTCCGACAACGCGTCGATCGCTCGGCCAGGCGCGGCGTTCTGCTGGCGATGCTCGGCGGGCTGCTGCTGACTGTCGCGGGCTTTGTGTTTCTGCTCTTCGTGTTCGTCGCGGTCGATGCGTTTTCGCCTCTGTCGGCAGGCGTTCGGTGGGCCGGGCTGATTACGCTATGCGTCATCACATTCATCGCGGGTTGTGTCAGCCTCATTAAGCCGTGGCTGATTCGTCGGAGATCGCTGTCTGCTGCCGAGCAGATCGAACTGGCTGCGGACGCGAAGGACCAGCCGGTGGTGCGGGGTCTGACGCTTGGCCATGACAGCGATGATGCGCTAACCGATGCACTGCGTGAGCGTGCTCACAAGCGTGCCGCCGAGATTGCCCAAGCGGTCAAGCCCGGCCGCGCGTATCCAACCAAGGCGCTGTATCGGCAGGGCAGATGGCTTTATCTTGCGAGTGTGGGTTGGCTGGTGCTGGCGATCGTGTTTCCCAATCAATTGCTGGGTGTGCTGGCGCGGGCGTTGTCGCCCTGGGTGGATGCGCCGCCGTTTTCGCTGACACAGTTGGAGCCCACGTGGGAGCCCGCGCCGCCCAAGGTTGGGGATGATGTTTCGGTCCACGCGCAGCCACAGGGCGTCAAGCCCGATGCGGTGGACCTGCTGCGGCTTGATGAAGCTGGGCAAGTGGTTGAGCGCATCGCGATGACCCCCGACGGGCAGGGCGGGTTCAGCCACACGCTGCGACAGGTTGAGGAGCCGATCACGTTCAAACTTGAAGCAGGAGGACGCGCGACCAGGCCTTACACGATCGAGCCGACACCCAACCCGCCGAAGCCCGACGATGCACAAGCGCAGAACCCCGACGCAGCCGGTGAGGAGAGCGCGGGCGGCACCACGCAGTACGACCCGGACGCCATCGCCAAGCGCGACGCGGCGGCACAAAACGCTGCGCAGTGGGATGCCCTGCGAGAAGAGATCGACAAACTGCTGGCTGACTTGGCCGGCGCCCAGGCCCGCGCC
>JBGSTE010000574.1:0-3675 GCA_041736655.1 Phycisphaeraceae bacterium
CCCACCATTTGCCGGACTGATGCGCGAGGTAGCCGTGGGCGACGAGCGTCTCGATCATCGACGGGTGCTTGTGGAACGCGGCCTGCACCTGCACGTCGAGTTCCGCACGCTTATTGTTGCCGTCGACATCGTTGCCCGTCACGCCGTGCTGGTGCGGGTAGAGCCCGGTGACCATCGACGCCAGCGACGGCCGACACAACGGCGAGGCGACATAGCCCTTCGTGAACACCAGGCTTCGCGCAGCCAGCGCATCGAGGTTCGGCGTCTTGATATCCGGATGGCCCATGAAGCCGTAGTCGCTCCACGCCTGGTCATCGCTGAGGATCAGGACAATGTTGGGCTTGTCCGCGGCAATCGCAGGAAAACCAAGACAAAACAACAACATCAGGCACAGGACTTGTTTCATGTTCATCTCCATCTAGACGATACGCCGCCCTTACATCTTACCCGCTCAATACGCCACCCACTGCAAACACAACCCCTGCGGCGGCAGCGTCGGCCCGGCAAACTGGCGGTCGGCCGTCGCGAGGATGCGGTCGATCTGCTGCGGCTCGAAGCGTCCCCGCCCGACCTCCAACAGTGTGCCCGCGATGATGCGTACCGAGTTGTATAAAAAGCCGCTGCCCTGGATCGTCATGTGTACTTCGTCGGGATAGTGCGGATCGGTGAACGCCTGACAATCAAAGATCGTGCGGACGGTGGACTCCCGGCCATGGCCGGCGGCGGAAAACCCCTCGATGTCGTGCGTGCCGATGAGTCGCTTCGCCGCGTCCTGCATCCGCTCAACATCCATCGCGTACGGAAAACAGTGGTACACCGCGTTGCGGACCCACAGCGGCTTGTGCATCGCGTTGTAAAAGCGGTAGCGGTACTCCTTGTTCTTCGCCTGCGCGATGCAGTCAAAATCCGGCGGGGCCAGCTCAACCGAACGCACATCAATATCCTTCGGCAGCCGGGCATTGATCGCCAGCGCCATCCTGTCCAGCGGGATCGGCGTATTAGCATCAAACTGCGCGACCTGCCCCATCGCATGAACCCCGCTGTCGGTGCGTGAAGCGCCAAAGAACTTGAGCGATTCCGACGGCGTGCCGAGCAGACGCACAAGCGCCGCCTCGATCTCACCTTGTACGGTGCGCATGGGCTCAAGCCCCGGCGGCTCCTGCTTCTGCCAGCCGAAGAAGGCGGCGCCGTCGTAGGCGATGGTGAGTTTGTAGCGTTGGGTGATCATTAGTAGGACAGGCTTCCTGGCTGTCATGAATCCAACTAGACTAATCCATGGTAGATAAAAAATACTGTCGATAAAACATCAATACACCAGCAGCAATATTAATCGCGATGCACAAACCCACGAGTGCATTAATACCTGGTCTACCACGACTGAATAGTGGTATCAAAAAGATTAATGCGACAGGTACGAGCAAATGCTGGAAACATCCAATTGAATTCATCGTATCTCGCAGTTGCCTATTCGCTCTCCATTTTGAAACATAAGCATCCAACTCTTCCTGCTCTGAATCTGTTAATTCCAACTCATTAATGGCTCGTTCAAAAGATTCTTCATCGACATATTCAAAATTACGGCGCTCAACTAGCACTCGCCGGCGAAAACCATATTCTCGCAACTCATCTGAAGAAGTACGCCACGGAACCGTACTCCCATCATCTCTAGTCACATTCTGACGTGGAAGATAATTATCCGAGCGATAATTAAGCACCTCAACTTTGATGGCGATGTACGCGACAATAGCAGTCAGTATTACTGCTAGTAGTAATCGCCAATTTTTCGAGAATACTGAATTCATAGATCCCGCATCGCCTCCGGGTCCACGCCGATCTCATTCAACCACGCTTTGTACGCAATCGGGCTGATTTCGCTGGGTTTGATCTCGCTCTTGCCGCCCCAGAAGACGTTGGTGTAGTCGACGTGAATCCCGGCCTCTTCGAGGTGTTTATCGATCGCGGCCTTGTGGGCCAGGACCAGTTCCTTGTCCGTGCCGTGGCTGACGCCCATGATGTTGACGTTACTGAATTCTTCGCCGCCCTCGCGCCAGTAGGCGTGGGTCATGCAGTGGTGTCGGCCGACCTCTTTGCCCGCCTCGATCTCCTTGCCGGCCGGGACGCGCCAGTGGAAGAGTGCGTTGAACTTGGTGACGCGCTGGCCGTCCTGGTGGGCCTTGACGTGTTCGAGGAAGGTGGAGAAGCGGCCGATGAGCTTGCGTTTCTCAAGGGATTCAGCGGTCTTGCAGAAGTCTTCGTAGCTCACGCCCGCCTCGATCGCGCGGGCCTTCCACAGGTCCGGCGTCAGTTCGTGCGGCTCGAACTCGCGCTTGAGCGCCATCATGACTTGCCACTCGTAGTCGCTGAGGTCTTCGACGGCGGTATCGAGCACCGCGCCCGGTTCGTCGGTCCGGCTGCCGGGCTCGAGCATGCGTCGGCGCACGTGGCCCACGCCGAGCATGAAGAGTTTCCTGGCCGGCAGGAGCTTGTAGTGCTCGGCCCCGGTCTTCTGCATCAGCAGTTCGCAGTGCTTTTGCATGCTGAAGCCCGTGGGCACCTTGAGGGTGGTCCACAGTTTGTAGTCGCTGCCGCGGGTTTCCTTGTCGGTGGTTCGCAGGACGACGTGGCCGGAGAAGGGGTCCTGGTTGAACATGAAGTCGAAGGCGTCGAGCAGTTTTTTGGGCGGGACTTTCCAGGCGATGAGCGCGCCCGGGGCGAGCGAGGTCGAGAGCATCGTCTGTCGCACACGGCGGATGGTGCCGGCCTCGAGCATGGCGACGATGCGCTGGATGACGGTGGCGAGGTCGACGCCCGACAGCTTGGCGATATCTTCCAGCGGCGTGCGGGAGAAGCCGGCGATGCGGTCTTCGGAGACCGACAGGATCTGCTTGTTGATCGGGTCGTCGATGCTGACGGGGATAGGGATGGCGTGGGAAGTCATAGGAGAATTGTATGTTAGCCGCCGACTACAAGGCGGCGCGGGTCGTGGTTAATAGATAGACGTTGGATTGGCACCGGCGCGTCGCCTTGCATGCGACGGCTAACGGCAGAAATAATCAATATTCCAGCCCGTTTTGACGCAGGTGGATGGCGGGCTCGAAGGGGCCGCGGAAGCCGGCGTTGCGGACGACGCCGACGAAGATGTCGTGATCGCCCTCGACGTCCATGTGGCAGATCAGTTCGCACTCCATGTAGGACCGGGCGACGGCGAGGATGGGCAGACGGGCCATCAGGGGTTTGATCAGTTGCTGGCCGAGGAACGGGTCTTCACCCAGGTCGGACTGGCCTGCGAACTTACGGACGAGCATGCGGTCGTCGGCGGCGAGTTGGCAGAGCGCGAACTGCCGAGACTCGCTGATGAGCGGCATGATGGGCGTGCCCTTGCAGATGCTGATGGACACCATCGGCGGCTCGAAGCAGGCCTGCTGGACCCAGCCGACGAGCACACCCAGCCGGCGGTCTTCATGCGCGGCGGTGAGCACGAATCGGCCGGACGGGATCGCCCCGAGTGTCGACGCAAGGGCAACACGCTGCGCGTCATCCATCGGCGGGTACGTCGTGATACTCATGCGGTCCCTCACTTGCCCACACTTCCCCGAACTTCACTCCGCTACCACCATACGCCGAGCGGGCCAACCCTGCAACGTAGACTCGGCGGCATCGTGCGACGGCGTTACA
>JBGSTE010000595.1:0-4876 GCA_041736655.1 Phycisphaeraceae bacterium
GCGTCTTTCACGTGTCGCACGGGACGCTGCGCGTCGCCCGTTACACGGTGGAATCCAGCCACAGCGTCACCGGCCCGTCGTTGCAGAGCGTGACCTGCATGTCCGCGCCAAACCGGCCCGATGCGACACGCTGAGCGCCAAGCGCTTTGAGCGCTTCTGCGAACGCCTCACACAACGGCGAAGCCACTTCCGGGGGTGCCGCATCGATAAAGCTTGGGCGGTTGCCCTTGCTTGCGTCGCCGTAGAGCGTGAACTGCGACACCACCAGCGCCCCGCCGCTGATATCCAGCAGCGAGCGATCAAACTTACCCTGCTCGTTGGGGAAGAGGCGCAGGTTGACAATCTTTTTCGCGAGTTTGTTGACGATGTCAGCGGTGTCATCCTTGCCGATCCCCACGAGTAAAAGATAACCGCGATCGATGGAGCCGAGGGTCTGGCCGTCAACGACGACGCTGGCGTGTGATACACGTTGAAGGAGGATGCGCATGGCCGCAAGCGTAACAGGATCAGAGCACGAAGCGTAAGCGAGTGACATGAATCATGAGTCTTACTTCACACGCTTACGCTTCGTGCTCTGACTGAGGTTGCATCACTCCCCGCCCAGCAGCGTGCCGGTGGTCGCGGGTTTGTGGCCGATGCGGTGGGTCTGCACCTGGATAAATCGCAGGTGGCCGGGCGTCTCGAACGGGCCGGTGTAGACTTGCCACGGGCCGCTGTAGTCCTTGCGCTCGGCAAGGCGGTAGCCGATCGACGCGCCGGGCTCGGAGCAGGAGAGCGTGACCTTGTAGAACATCTGGTCGTCGCGCTCAAAGATCTGGTAATCGATCTGTGCCACCGGCATCGTCGGCTGCTTGCCATCGGGCGGCCAGATCTTTTCCTGCACCAGCTTCGTCTCCGGCAGCACAAAACCCAGGTCGCCGGTGTCTGCGATCCAGGCGTCGAGTTTGGCCCGCATCGCCTTGATGCGTTCCTGGTGCTCGGGCGCATCGATCAGGTTCACGACTTCCCATTTGTCGGTCTGCGAATCGTAAAACTCCTCGGCCGGCCTTGATTTGCTTGCGATCTGCCACTGCTGGGGGTTCTGCGGGCCGGTCTCTTGGAGCGCGTACAGATCGGCGGTCATCGGGATCTGTTCGCGGTAAGCGACGCGGATGATGTGCGGGATATCGGTCACATAATTGCGGGTGTAGCGGTATCGGCCGTCTGTGACGGTGCGGGCGCGATCGTAGGCGGCGTCGAAGCGGTCGGCGTTGGCAAAGGCGTGGCCCTTGCGGTAATCGTCGCGCTCGTAGGCGAACTCACCGAGGAAAGGCGTGCCATCGAGGCGCGTGTCAGGCTCGATGCCCGCGAGCGACAGAACGCTTGGGCCCAGGTCAACAAAGCTGACGACTCGCTCATTGCGGCTGCCGGCCAGTTTTGATCCCGTGCTGCCATCGGGGTAGCGGACGATGAGCGGGACGCGTGTGCCGGTGTCGTAGCACGAGCGTTTGCCGCGCGGCAGGCCCACGCCGTGGTCGCTGAAGAAGATGACGACGGTCGAGTCGAGCAGGCCGGCGTCTTCAAGCTCTTTCATCATCTTGCCGATCCACGCGTCCATCTCGGCGATGTTGTTATAGGTTCGCGCCAGCGCATCTCGCACGTTTGGCGTATCAGGATAAAACGGCGGGATCGGCACATCCTCGGGTTTGACAACCTGCGGGCGCAGCTTGGACTTGGGGAAGGCCTGGCTCTCGTGCGTGCCGGTGTGGTTGAAGACCGCAAAAAACGGCTGATTTTCAGCACGATTCTGCCAGTGGGCCTTGGCCGAGGATTCATCCCAGACCGTGACCGGATCGCTGAATTGGTAGTCTTTCTTGCTGTTGTTGGTGCAGTAGTAGCCGGCGGCGCGCAGGTGTTCGGGGAAGCATCGCAGCCATTGCGGGGGCAGGCCTTCGTAGAGCGGGATCTCGGTGTAGTCTTGGCCGTCGACCGCGGCGCTTCGGCTGCCGTTACGCATCTGCATCGTGCCGATGCGGGTGGCGAACAGGCCGGTGATGATCGACGAGCGGGCCGGGGCACAGACGGGCGAGGTGGCGAACGCGTTGTCGTAGGTCACGCCCTGCGCGGCAAGCTTGTCGAGGTTGGGCGTGGGCACCGTATGATCGCCGTAGGGCCCGATCCACGGGCTCATGTCTTCGACGCTCAGCCAGAGGATGTTGAGCGGTTTGTCAGCCTTGGCTTGCGTCTGCGCCAACGCGGGAGTCGCAACAAGACAGGCCACAACACAAATCATCAATAACGACGAGTAACGCATCCATTTCATATCCATGCTCCTGCAACGGGAGACGATCCACAGCAGGAAACCTTACCGCGCACGGCCCTCAGACGACACTCACGACGGGTCGGTCACCCGTCCCATGAACAGGACAGCGCCACTGTGCCTGTCTTGGATCAAATAAATAAATGGATGGTCGGCACGGAAGTCGACAGGCTTGGGCGGTTCTGATTGTTCTTTTTCTGCCGCCGCTTCGACGACAATCGCTGTCACTGCCGCGGCCTCCGTGCCCTCCTCATCGACCGCGATATAGGCCTTGTGAAGCACATTGGACAGGAACAACGGCTGATCTGGCGAGTCGCTGATACCCGAGAAATCCGCACGAGGAGCATCGAAAGCATCCACCAGCCCCAACTTCTTCAAAGTGTCGGCGAGGCTGACCTGCTGCTCCGTTTCCCACTTGGGAAGCCAGAGGTTGACCGTTGCGGTGCCCATCGCGTTCACGGTTTCCGCGAGCATCGTCGGGACAGTTGTTTTTCCAGCGCGGGCAGGCCGTCTTTCGCATCCGGCAAGAGCACGAGCATGTAGATACCGCTGTAGTCGTACCAGAGCTTGACCGCCGCATAGCCGTCGAACTTGCCGTACATGAAGCTGCCTTCACGGATCTGCATCGTCGGCACGTCGCGCTGCCTGCCTGGAGCATAAAACGGAAGTTGCTCGGTGTTACGGTCCCGAAATTCGTGAGCCCATCGGCCTTTGAAGTACATCGCGTTGGCGAGGACAAGTCGGGTATCCGATGTGACCGAGTCTTTGTCCAGGATGCCGTCGATCTTGCCGCGCGTTTTCTCGCTGACCCACGCGTTGATTCGGTCACACTGACCAATCGGGTCATTGATGAAATCCGCGGAGGCAAAGCCCGCCTGGTAGTACGTTTTCAGCGTGTCGAGATAGTCACGGTTGAAGGGCATCGTCTTCTCGCCCCACAGCGCGTTGGCGACATCCAGTTCATAGCCATCCCATTCCTTGTCCGGCGCGAGCTGTCCGATCATGCGGGCGTAAGCGCGGTGGGTGTCGATGCTGTCTTCTGCGCTAAGACCCAGCACCTTGTCGAACTGCGAGCGGGTCTCGCCACGCGAACCCTCGTAGACCAGCATCAGGGCCGAGGAGATACTCATCGGCGAGAAGAAAAGGTTCTCATCGCGTCCGGCTTCATCCGCCAGTTCCTTGTAGATCGAGCAGGCAAGCTGGTTCGTGCTGTTGGCCGCGGGTTCGACAGGCGCGTTCTTATCAAAGGCTGGCGCGCCGGTCTCGATGATGGTCGGCATCTCGGAGTGCCCACCCTTATCTCCGCAGCCAACCGCTACCATCACGACAAGCATCAGACAACCAAGCAAGGCAAAAGTGAATTGTGCAGGCATGTAAACCCCCTTCTGTCTTAGATAGTCGGATCAATACAGCGTCTTAAGCCCATACTTTTTCCTCAGTTCCTCGACCTGGCGCAAGAGCTCGGGTTGTTCGCCTTCGCGGATGATCAACGAATAAAGCTCGTGTAGTTTCCAGAAGGCCCAGTTGGTCGCGACGGTTTGGCCGCCGTTGTCCGCCTCGTTCAGCGAGCGGGCAAAGGTGAACGCGACATCCTTGCCCGCGGACTTGCCGGTGAGGCGCATCGTGAACTTGTCTTCGATCGTGAAGCGGCCAAAGACGCTGATGGTCTGGCCCTGGTGGATGTTGGGCAGGTCGGCGGGGAAGAGGCTGGAGCTGACGACGCCCGCGGCGTCCAGCCGGACATCCTTAATGATCGGGTAGCGCAGCCGGCTCATCAGGTCCTGGATCGTGACCGACGCGTCTTCGATTTTGTCGGCATAGACCGAAAAGCCCTTGTTGCGATAGGCCAGGAAATTCAACAGTTCGCGGTTCTGCTTGTTGCCCACGCCCACGCAGTAGATGCTGGCGGTCAGGTCGTTGTCACGGGTGATGAGGTTGATGAGGTCGCGGGTGTTGACGACGCCGCGGGTGGACTGGCCGTCGGAGATGAGGACCAGTTCGTAGACGCGTTTGGGGTCGATGTCGCGGATGAGCAGGCCCCGCAGCGCGGCGTTGACGTCGGTGTAGCCGACGGAGGCGGCGTTGCTGAGGAAGTCGCTGGCGGCCTTGGTATTGTCCTTGTTCGCGTCGATCGGGCCTGCGTCAGAGAGTACGCTCACTTTTTCGTTAAAGAGGACGACGTTGAAGCGGTCGCCCGCGTTGAGCGAGATGAGAGACTCGCCGACGCCCGCGGTCACCTGCTCGACCCACTTCTGCGAGATGCTCGAAGAGGTATCGACGATGAAGATGACGTCCTTGGGGCTCGTCTGGAGTTTGGCCAAGGAACGCTGGGCGGTGATATCCACGCGGAAGTAGCCCGGCTCGATCGCGGGGTCGATCGTGTCGCCGTTGCGATCGGTCGGGACAAAGCGGGTGACGCGGTAGGTAAAGTCGTTGTCGAGGTTGTCGGGGATGTCGATCTTCGTGGTCTGCTCGAGCGCGAGGCCGACGAAGTCGATCGCGGGCGCATCAAGCGATGGCGTAAAGTCCGGCGGCACATCGCTGATCGTGCCCGGCCCGTCGAGCGTCGGGCGCTCG
>JBGSTE010000604.1:0-3057 GCA_041736655.1 Phycisphaeraceae bacterium
TGTATCAGCGTGCCCGTGAACGCGGGACGCGCTGGTTCAGCGTGTGGACGGTGGAGCTCGATGAGCGTGGCGAGGCGGGCAGCGCGACGGAGATTCTCTGGTCCTCGGCGTATGCGTGTATTACACCCGCGTGGTCGCCGGACGGTAAAGCAGTGGTTTTTTGCACGGTGACGAATCCTGACGCCGATACGCAGAGTGGCAGGCCCGCGGAATCGGACGTTTGGCTCGCGCGGGATGACGGCAGCGGTCGGACACGACTGACGCGAGGCCGGTTTGCGAATCTTCAGCCGGTGTGGTCCGGCGACAACGCGATTTACTTCGTCTCCAACCGCGGGACACGCGGGGTTGAAAACATCTGGGCCCTGGACCCGGATGACGCGATCAAGGTCGCGTTCAACGGCGGGAAGACGAGCGACACGAAAACGGCCGACGTGCCGACAGATCCAGACTGATCGGCTTGATCAGTGGTTTGCAAGAGACGCGTCGGCGGAGGCCTGACGTGAATAACCCCCGGCATGATGCCATGACAAGTGAACAGGTTCCAATGATCGGGATGCGCCTGCTGATGCTGGCGCTTGGGCTCGCCACGCTCCTGGGCTGTCAACGGCCTGTGGTGCAGCAGCGGCTCGAAGCGCCTTACGGTCAGCGACAGGTCTGGGCGATCGCGCCCCTGGCCAATGAGACAGGCAGCCGGTACGCCGACGGCCTGGTCATGGCCGACGAACTGTCGCGCGTGCTCGAAGAGGTGCAGGGGATCGATGTGATCCCGCTGAACCGCGTGCTGGCGGCGATGGATTCGCTCAAGCTCGCGGGGATAGAGTCGCGTGAAGATGCGATTGCCCTGCGTGAGTCGCTTGGGGTGGACGCGCTGGTGGTGGGCACGATGACGCAGTACGACGCGTACGACCCGCTCAAGTTCGGGCTGGCGCTGGAGCTTTACAGCTGGCCCAACGGCCCGGACGGCAGGACGCTGGATATCCGCGGCCTGTCGTGGGCACCGACCGCCGACAAGGCAGGCATCCGAAGAAACACGCTCTACCGCCCGGACCAGCCGGTGACTACGGTCTCCGGCTACTTCGATGCGGCGGGGGTGGGCACCAAAGAACTCGTCGACGCCTACGCCTACGGCCGGGGCTCGACACCCAACGCGCTGCACGAGCGCCGACTTTACACGATCAACATGAACCTGTTCCAGGAATTCGTGAGCCACGAAATGGGCTCACAACTGATCTGGGCCGAGTGGCAACGCATGGCCCGAGCGATACGGCAAGAGCGGCAGCAGGCCGCCGCCGCACAACCCGTTACCCCGTAGCCGGCGCGCAAAGTGCGCCGGCCCCACGGGCCGGAGCACGACGATGTCCGACACGACCAAACCCAAGCAGACCCCGCCCGCCAGCGACTCGGCAGCCCATGTCGAAGTGCTCGGCGAGCACGAGCTGGCGCTGGTCAAGAACGGCAAGCGATATGTCTTTAACTGCGCGCCCGGCCACGAGGCGCAGACGCTCAACGAGATCGCCGAGATGGTCACCCGAGCCCAGTCGGACCTGACCTGGTTCGACGCCGCGGTCCTCTCGCATCAACTGGGCGAACGCATGAGTCAACGGCTTAAAGACCTTGGCAGCCCAAGGCTCTCGGCTTGAATTTAGTCAGCAACGCTTTCACACCTCGCCCCGTGGACGGGGCGCACACCGCAGGGATGCAGATGAGTAAGGAACGCAACACCATGTCGCAAACGCAAACCGAGCAGCCCACGCTCATCAACCAGTTCGTCGACTACCTGCGCAACGAACGGCACTTTAGCCCCTACACCGCGCGGTGCTACGGCGCCGACCTGCGGCAGTATGTCGAGTACCTCGGCTCGCCCGACACGCCGCGCGCAGCCTCGGCCGCCGCCGCCGCAGAACTCGAAGGACTCACCGAGCTGTCCGGAGCCATCGGCGACAAGCTCACGCAGGCCGACCCCATGGTCGTCCGCGCCTTCCTGAGCTACCTCGACCAGTTCGGCTACTCGCCGGCGACCACCGCCCGCAAGATCGCCACGCTCCGGTCCTTCTACAAATGGATGAACAAGCGCAGCATCATCGAGGCCAACCCGATGCTCCTCATCCGCACCCCCAAGCAGACCAAGCGCCTGCCCAAGGCCATCACCGTCGAACAGGTCGAGCAGTTGCTCTCGGCCCCCGACAACCGCGACACCCTCGGCGCCCGCGACCGCGCGATCCTTGAAACGCTCTACTCCACCGGCGTCCGCGTCAGCGAACTGGTCGACCTCAACCGCAACGACCTGGACCACGCCGGCCAGACCATGCACGTCCGCGGCAAGGGCAAGAAGGAACGCATCGTCCCCCTGGGCAGCCACGCCATGGCCGCGATCCGCCACTACATGACCCTGCTCGAGCCCGATGCACGCTTCGCCGAGCTGCGCCAGCAGTCGATGGTCACTAACGCGGTCGCGCTATTCGTCAACAAGAACGGCGGCCGGCTCAGCTCCCGCTCGGTCCGCCGAAAACTCGACAAGTACCTCAAGGAAGCGGGCCTGGACCCCGCGATCAGCCCGCACACCCTGCGGCACTCGTTCGCCACGCACCTCCTGGACAACGGCGCGGACCTCCGCAGCGTACAGGAACTGCTGGGGCACCAGTCGCTGAGCACGACGCAGATCTACACCCACCTGTCGAGCATGCGGCTGCGAACCGCCTACGACGACGCGCACCCCCGCGCGGTGTAAGACCGAAGCACAAGCACTCTCCCAAGCATCAGTCAGGCAACAACATCCCCCATCGCAAGGTGGGGGTTGTTGTTTCATACGCGCGAACTCGAAGCATGACCCGTATGAATCAGCCCGTGGCCAACGGCGGCGCCTGGGCCAAGGAACGCGACGCTGCGCTCGGGCGTTTACAATGCCGCGATGCCAATACTACCGCTCTTCATCCTGATCGGCCTCGTGCTCGTCGCGGGCCTGGCGGTGCTCTGGCGGTTCGTTCTGCGCAGGCCCAAGCAGGACCTGCCCGCCTGCGGCAAGTGCGGCTACGCCGTGCGCGGCGTCAGCACCTTCCA
>JBGSTE010000609.1:0-3185 GCA_041736655.1 Phycisphaeraceae bacterium
TGGACCCCGACCAGGTCGTCGCGCTGGGCGCGAGCGTGCAGGCGGCCCGGCTGGCGGGCGTGCATGCCAGCGGGCTCTTGCTGGACGTGATCCCGCTGTCGCTGGGCATCGAAACGATGGGCGGCGCGGTGGCCAAATTGATCACCGCCAACAGCACGATCCCCGCTCGCGCCACCGAGCGATTCTCGACCTATGTCGACGGCCAGACCAAGGTGGCCATCAACGTCTATCAGGGCGAACGCGAACTGGTGCAGGACTGTCGCCTGCTCGGCTCGTTCGAGCTCACCGGCATCCCGCCGATGCCCGCAGGGCTACCCAAGCTCGAGGTCACGTTCGTTGTCGATGCCAACGGCGTGCTGACGGTCACGGCTACCGAAGAGCGCTCCGGCCGACGGGCGCGGACTCAGGTCGTCCCCAACCACGGCCTGACCCGCGAGGAAGTCCAGCAGATCGAACGCGAGTCGTTCAAACACGCAAGGCAGGACATGGCCGCCCACCGCCTGATCGACCTGCGACTTAACGCGAGACTCGACATCCGCAACATCCGCAAACAACTGGACCGCGTGGGCAGTGAGTTGGACGACACCTATCGCAAGCAGATCGAGCAACACATCACGAGCGTGCAGGCGATGATTGATGCGCCCGACAGCGAAGTGGATGCGGACAAGTTCCAGCAGGCGATGCACGACATGGACCACGCCACGATCCGCCTGGCGGAGATCGCCATCGCGCAGACGCTGCGGGCGGACTTGACGAAATCCAAGTAACAGCCGCGACGCGATACGTCGCTGGCAGAGCACGACACGTGCATCACGATTCGCCTGCGACGCGTAGCGTCGCGGCTGTTGTGCTTATCATGCCCGCATGCTTTACCGCTGGCAGCAGGACCAGGTCGTGATCTACCGTTCGCCGGTGCTCGATGCGCTGGGCGTGCCGCACGGATTCGGGACGCGGGCTGGTGACGATCGCGCGATCGCGGCGGCGGTTGGGGTAAGTCAAAGGCAGTGGGTCACGGTTCGGCAGGTGCACGGGCGAGCGGTGCATGTGGAGTCAGACGGGTTGGCGGAGTTGGCGGAGTTGCCGCGCTGTGATGCGGACGCGGTGGTGCTGCGTGATCGGCCGGCGAGGGTGACGCGGATACTCACGGCCGACTGCCTGCCGATTTTGCTGGCCTCAAGCGACGGCCGATCGGTCGCGGCGGTGCACGCGGGCTGGCGTGGGCTGGTGTCGGGTGTGATCGAGTCGGCGGTGGCGGAGTTTGGTGGAGCGTTTGTCGCGGCGATCGGGCCAAGCATTTCGGTAGCGCATTTTGAGGTCGGCGACGAGGTGGCCGAGCAGTTTGAGGCGGAGTTTGTTCGTCGTGAGCCGGGCCACAGGCCGTACGTCGACCTGCCCGGCGCGGCCTACGCGGTTCTGGTCGGGCTGGGAGCTCAGCAGATCGACACGACCGACCGCTGCACCTACGCTCACGAGGCGGAGTTTTTCAGCCACCGCCGGGACGTGACCCACCGCGGGGCACCGACGACCGGCCGGCTGGCGAGCGTGATCGGCTGCGTGGACATAAGCTGAGCTATTCAATAGTGTTACGTAAACGTAAGATTTCCTCTGGCTGGTCGCAATAATCCAAGCGCATCATGCGTTGACCTGCGACGCCGGCAAAAAGTGAGCTTTTTGTCGCCCGGACCCTATTCACACCTATCCAGGAAGACCCCGATGAAAACCGCGACCCGATTGTTCCTGATGCTGTCCTTGGCTCTTACCTTTGGCATGTCGTTGCCTGCCGTGGCTCAGGATGGCGGACAGGGTGGTGACCGGGGCGGTGATCGTGGTCGGCCGGACTGGGAGAACATGTCCGAGGAAGAGCGTGAAGCCTTCCGCAAGCGGATGGAAGAGCGACGGGCTGAGTTCGAAAAGCAGCAGTCTGATGAGATGCGTAAGCAGTTGGAGATGACCGAGGAAGACTTTGCCGTGGTCGGGCCGCTGATCGAGAAGGTGCGTAACGCCACCCGCGAGCGTGACTCGGCCAGCCGTGGCGGCCGAGGCTTCGGCGGCCCGGGCGGCCAGGGTGCCTTTACTCAGCGTGGCGGTGCGGAGCAGTCCGAGCATGTCAAGGCCGCGAACGAAGCGGTGGCCGAGCTTCGCCAGGCGATCGAAGACGACAACGCAGGCGACATCAAGAACGCGTTGGCGAAGCTGCGCAAGGCCCGGGTGGCGCTCGACAAGGCTGTGAAGGACGCACGCGAAGAGCTTCGCAGTGTGAGCACCGCCAAGTGGGAAGCGGAGTTTGTGCTGATGGGCCTGCTGGACTAAGTGCTCAGTCAAGACCGGTTGGTGCCGTGGCGTGGCTTAGACGCTTAACGTGACGACAGCCCCGGTCGATGGGCCGGGGTTGTTTTTTCTGCAACCTCGCGTTGCGGCAGGCGTATAACCCCTGCTCATCGGACGAGTGGGTCGGTTCGGGTAGGGCAGTCGAAACACGCGGGCTTTTTGAGCGTCAAGCCGATACGAAGTTTTACCATGCAGCAAGTCCTGAACAAACTCAACCGGCTGGGCCTGCTCGATGATCGCGCGGTCGCCAGCGCTGCACGGCTCATCGAACAGGGCGAGCCGTTGGAACGGGCGGTGCTGTCGGTCGACGGCCTGACCGAGGACCGCCTGCTGCCGGTCCTGGCAAAAGAGTTCGGCGTCGAACTGATCGACCTCGAAGACGTCAAGCCCGCGCGTGGATTGCTGGCGCGACTGCCCGCTCACGTGCTCAGTCGGCGGAAGCTCTTCCCGATCGACGAGCGTGACGGCCGGCTGCGTGTAGCGACCAGTTCGCTGTGCGACTCGGCGGGCATCGACGAGCTGCGCGTGGCGACGGGGCTGGACATCGAGCCGGTGCTCGCCTCGTCGGAGCAGATCGTCAAGGCGCTGGGTAAGCACCTGGGTGTCGGTGCCGCGACGATGCAGTCGCTGATGCAGCACAGCACGATCACGATCGTCGACGACCAGGACGACAGTGTCGACCTGACCGACGATGCGGAAGACGCGTCGATCATCCAGTTCGTCAACCAGATCCTGGTCGAGGCGATCCAGAGCCGAGCGACGGACGTGCACTTTGAGCCCTTCGAGCATCGGCTGAGTGTGCGTTACCGCGTCGACGGCGTGCTGCAGGAGGCGACGCTGCCGGCCGAGGTCCGCCG
>JBGSTE010000662.1:0-12431 GCA_041736655.1 Phycisphaeraceae bacterium
CGCGCCACTCGCGCATCGGCGGGTCGATGTGCAGGCGGATTGTCGCGGGCTTGGCCATCACGCCAAGTGTAGCGGCCGATCAGGGCCCGGGGCGGGCCCATGGCGTTGCGGTGAGGCTTAATCGCTCTTGCCGGGGATACAGCATGCGCTTCCCGGTATGCGGCGGCCGATCGATCACCCGCGCGACGCCCACTCTTCTTCAAACGGATCGAGCTCTTTCTTGAGTTTCTCGTGCTCGCTCTGCAGCTTGCCGAACTTCGAGTTGTCCTTGTACGTCTCGGGGTCGGCCAGTTGCGCCTCGACCTGCGCGATCTTGCTCTCGATCGATTCGATCTTCGATTCAAGCTCCTGCACCGACAGCCCGCCGAGCGACTTATTGCTCTTGTTGTTTTTGCTCGTTGGCTTGGGCTGGGTTTTTTGCTGTTCCGCCTTGTTTTCTTGCTTGATGTTCTTGGCTTCCTGGCGCTGTTTGCCTTGATCCGCAGTCTTTTTCTCTTCCTTCTTCGTCTGGGTCTTCTCCGCGTCGACGAGCACGGCGGTGTGCTGGGTCTGGAGGTACTCGCTGTAGGTGCCTAAGAAATGCTGCACGTTGCCGTGGCCGTCGAAAATGATGAGCTGATCGACCAGTTGTTCGAGGAGCATGCGGTCGTGGGTGATGAGGATGAGCGTGCCCTCGCCGCCGGCGTTGCCGGTAGAGGTATAGCGCTTCTGCGCGTTGTTGTATCGGCGGAGCGCTTCTTCAAGCCGTTCGCTGCTGGGGATGTCCAGGTGGTTGGTCGGCTCGTCGAGCACCAGCAGGTTGTGGCCCTTACTCATCAGCCCCGCCAGCACCGCGCGGGCGCGCTCGCCGCCGCTGAGAACGTTCAGCGGCTTATCCTGCTCCGTGCCGGTGAAGAGGAATGCCCCGGCCAGGTCGCGCGCTTCCTGCTCGGTCCCGCTCTCCACGGACTTGCGCAGGAACTCGACGATCGTCAGGCCCATCTCCAGGTGGTCGTGGCTCTGGCGGTACCAGCCGACATCGACCTGCGCGCCGAGCTTGGTCTTGCCCTGCGTGGGCTGCTGCTCGCCGAGCAGGCAGCGGATGAGTGTGGACTTGCCCGCGCCGTTGGGACCGATCACGCCGTACTTCTCGCCACGCTTAATGGACAGCGAGAAGTCCTTGAAGAGCGACCGCTCCTCGTACTCCACCGCCAGATGCTCGGCGATGCAGACCTGGTCGCCGCTGCGGGCCTTGGGCTCCAGCCGCAGCTTCATCGTGTCAAGCTCCATCGGCGCAAGCAACGACTCGTCGCGCTTGTAACGCTCCAGGCGTTTCTCCCGGCCCTGCGCCTGCTTGGCACGCTGACCAGCGCGGTAGCGGTCGATGAACGCCTGCTCGTGCTTGATCTTCGTCTGCTGCTTGTCGAAGGCCCGGCGCATGTCCTCGATCCGTGCCGCACGCAGCTCGCGGAACTTCGCGTAGTTGCCCGGGTACTCGACCATGCCGCCCGCTTCAAGCTCGTAGATCTTGCTCACGCTGCGGTCCAGAAGCCAGCGGTCGTGGCTGATCAGGATCACCGCCCCGGGATAGGTCTTTAAGTATTCTTCGAGCCACTGTCGGCCCGCGATGTCCAGGTGGTTCGTCGGCTCGTCCAAGAGCAGGATGTCCGGCTCAGAGAGCAGCAGCTTCGCCAGCGCTAGGCGGCCCTTCTGCCCGCCGCTGAGGTCACGGCACTTGACGCCGAAGACTTCGTCCTCCAAGCCCAGCCCGTGCAGCGTCTGGTCGATCTTGTGGTCCACCGCGTAGACCCCGGCCGCCTGCATCTCGTGCTCGAGCCGCTCGTACTTCTTGAGCAGTTTCTCCATCTCATCGCCGTCGGCCTCCGCCATCGCGTGGGCCACCTCGTCCAGCTCGTGGTGCAGCTTCACCAGCTCGGCGAACGCGGCACCGGCCTCTTCGCGCAGGGTGTTGGTCTCCTGGAACTTGTGGTCCTGCTTGAGGTACCCGGCCGTCGCACCGCGGGCAAGCTGGATCTGCCCGGACTCGGGCTTGTGGGTCTCGATGCCGGCGATGAGCTTGAGCAGCGTCGACTTGCCGCAGCCGTTACGCCCGACGAGCCCGACGTGCTCGCCGCTCGAGACGGTGAGGTTTACGCCATCGAGTACGGTGCGGTCGCCGAAGGAAAAGACAAGATTTGCAACAGATAAAAGTGCCATGGGGGGCGGTAGTGTATCCGCCGATCGCACGCGATGCGTAGCCGCCGATTGCAAGTCGGCGTGTCACAGTACGTCACACCGCCTTGAAGGCGGCGGCTAACAGTTGCAAACAAAACATTAAGGGTGGGACGGCCGACCCCTCGGGATCGTCCAAGGAACACGGTTATTCTTACCTAGGCGCGATAATTTCATCTCATAAGCGTCGATGCGATCAAACGTCGAATCCATCCGCTTCATACACACTGGTTTCACAGCGGTCCCACAGCAGTTCGTCCGCGACACACTTCTCAACCACCTTTAGTGTCTGCCGGACCTTGCCGGTGGACACGACACGTACCCAGATCGTATCGATCGCTGTGTCCGCGTTCTCAACCCGAGCGTATCTGACATCACGCAAGGCTCGATAAATCTCTTCCGCGCAATTCCGAAGCTGATGCAAAAGACCGGGTGTAACGGGAACCGTTAATCGGACTGCGATGCGGTGAGCTTGCATCGCATCACCCGTACACATCATCGCCCAGGTCCGGCGTGGCGTACTTGTGCCAGTACGTCGCGTTGCCGTGCTGGGTGATGCCGTCGAGGTGGTCCTTAATGGACTTCATCCGTTTAACGAGGTCGTAGAAGGCCTCTTCATCGCCGCCGATCTTGATGAAGCCTTTTTTCAGGGCTTCGAGCCCGCTGTTGGCGCGGGTGTAAATGTTGCGCGCGTTCTTGACGTCTTCTTCCCACTTCGCGGGGTCGGCCAGGATCGTCTTGCCGTCGGTGCCCAGGAAATACACGTGCCTCTCGGGGTGGACTTCGTAGAGCTTGGCCAGCGACTCGTTGATCAGGTCCATCGCCTCAACCGCGGCTTCGAGGCTGTTCTTGTACTCGCGGTACTCCTTGAGGAGGTCCGCGGGGATGTCGTTGCCGTTGCGGAACTCGGGCAATTCCTTCTCGTAGGCGCTGATCTCTTCGCGCAGGGGCTCGAGCTCGGCGACGATGCTGCCGATCTCGTTGGCGACCCGGCCGAAGTTGTTGGCCGGCCTCCAGTTCTTCTTGCCCAGAAACTCGCCGACGATGAAGGCGTCAAAGTCGTCGATGGGCTCGGCGAATCCGAACTCCTTGGCCATCCTGGTGTCCAGCGTCAGCGTCGTGCCGGGCAGCGCGGGCTTGACCTTCCGGAAGCCGTCGAGGTTCTTGGTGTTCTCGGGCTTGGTATTCGAGAGGACGGGCCTGCCGTCCACGCGCCAGTAATAGAGCGACTCTTTCTCGTTGATCATGGCGCGGACGATGTCGGGGTTGTGGCCGTGCACGTCGGCGGCGGACGCGGCCATGCTCGAGAAGATGCCCACCTGCTTGGCGGTGACCTCTTCGCTGCCGGGCGGGACGTACAGGTGCAGGGGCAGGCCGCCGATGAGCCCGTCGCGGGTCATGAAGATGTGGTCGGCGAAGAAGACGGGGAAGGCGGCGGTGGTCAGGGCGTTGCGGACGACGGCGGTGACTTCGAGCTTGCCGTTGTACTCGGCGACGACCGAGCGGTCCAGGATGCTGCCGCCGAAGGAGTCGACCATGAACACCGCGTGGGTGATGAGTTTGTTTTGGCCGGCGGCGTTGAGGGTCTGCTTGATGCTCTCGGCCGGGGCGTCCTCGCCCAGCACGCCCTGGAGCGGGATCTCGACGTAGAGCGTCGCGTCTTTGGCGATGTCGTCAAAGCCCTCGGCGGTGACGCGATCGCTCTGCGCCGTGGCCGGGCGCACAACAAGAACGCAGAGCATCAGGAGTAGCAGACGGGAGAAGATCTTCATAAGGCCGCCTTGGTTAGTTGTCATTCTTGTTCGCCCAGTAGGCCGCGTTGCCGTTCTTGAGGATGCCGCTGATGCGTTCGCTGATGACGTTGACCGCGGCCTGGATCTCTTCGAGGTTGCCGGTGTCGATCTCGTTTTTCTTGTACGCGCTCTCAAGCTCGCGCATGCCCAGGGTGAGCATGGCCGCATACTTGCGGGTCTGATCCGCGTCGCTCTGCCAGGCCTGTGCGTCGGCGACGAGCGTGGCGTTGTCGGGCCCGACGAGGTACACCTGCCGCTCCACGTGCACGTCCGGCAGGGCGTTGAGCGCTTCGTTGATCTTCCGGATCGCGGTGAGTTTTGAGCCCACCTTGCTGCGCTCCTTGAGCATGTTCTCGACCATCGGCGAGTTGCGGTTCTGCGAGGTCACGGGGATCTTCGGCAGCGCCAGCCGTTCCGCGACAAAGTAGTCTTCCATCGCCCGCGTGAGGTTGTAGAGCGCGCCGATCTCGTCCATCACCTTGCCGTAGCGGTTGGCTTTCGTCCAGCCCGGCACGCCGATCTCCTTGCCCACCAGCGTGGCGTCGAAGTCGGCGATGTCGCGCGCCAGCCCGATCTCGACCGCTTCCTTGGCGGTGAGGGTCAGCACGGTGTCGGCTTTGTCCAGGTGCTGGAAATTGGTCAGCGACTCGGAATCCTTAGGCTTCTCCTGCGCGAGCACGGTCTTGCCGTTGTAATCGGTCCAACTGAAGAGCTCGACCTTCAGGTCCATCATCGGCGCGATGAGCTTGGGGTTGTGGCCGTTGCGCTCTGCGGTGTAGGCCATGCGCGCGGCGATGAGCGGGATGTCGCTGGACTCCTTGACCGTGCCGTCGCCCCTCTGTTGGTAGGCGGTGGCCCCGCCGATGGTCCCGCCCTTGATGATGAAGATGCTGTCGCAGGAGAAGGCCGTCCAGATCCCCGCGCTGATCGCGTCCTTGATAATGATGTGGTATTCGGTGTTGTCGTGGTGCTCTTCGATGATGTCGGCCATGGCGTCGGCGTGATGGAGCATGCCCCCGCCGGTGTTCATCTTGAACACCACGTGCCGGATCAGCGGGTGCTTGTCCGCGTAGCGGACGGTGTTGATCATCGTCTCGGCGACGATGTTCCCGCCGATCCCGCTGGGCTCCTTGGCCGAGTCGATCATCGGCAACTCGACATAAAAGTTCAGTCCCGCAGACTGCTTAGCCCAGCCCTCGCTGGTCACGTTCTGGCCGGCCGCATCAGGGCAGGCCACGGCAAATCCCAGCACCAGCGGCAGGACGGCGAGCAGACGGTTGGTTCGAATCATCGGAAATCCCCGTGAGGTGTGACCGGCAGACCGCAACAGCATAAGGCGCAACACGCTGGCGGACAAGAGAAAGTTGTCATGAAGTCCTGCATAAAAAAACCCGCCTTTCGGCGGGCTTTACTGGCTTGCGTTTGTCAGGTCAGGAAAGACGCGTGGGGTTTATTCCTTGTCCTTGCCGATGCCCTGCTTGGCGAGGATTTCCTTGGCGATGTTGGCCGGGACTTCGCGGTAGGTCAGGGGTTCCATGGCGTAGGAGGCTCGGCCCTGGCTCATGCCGCGGAGGCTGTTGGAGTAGCCGAACATTTCCGACAAGGGGGCCTCGGCGGTGATGATGCGGGCGTTGCCGCGTTCCTCGTCGCCGATGACCAGGGCGCGTCGGCGGTTGAGGTCGCCGGTGACGTTGCCGAAGAACTCATCGGGCGTGGTGACGACGACCTTCATGATCGGCTCCTGGAGGACCAGGCCGGCCCTGCGGGTGGCGTTCTTGAAGGCGATGGACCCGGCCATTTCGAAGGCGATCTGGCTGGAGTCCACGTCGTGGTACTTGCCTTCGAGCAGCTTGACCTTGACGCCCAGCACCGGGTAGCCGGCCAGGACGCCGGTCTTGGCGGTCATGCGGGCGCCGTAGGCGACCGACGGGATGTACTCGCGGGGGATCGAGCCGCCGACGACCGCGTCCTCGAACGCGATGCCGTCGATGTACTTGAGTTCCTGTGCGATGGCTTCTTCTTCGGTGATGGGCGAGACTTCGATGGTGCAGTCGCCGAATTGGCCGCGGCCGCCGGACTGCTTCTTGTGCACGCCCTGGGCCACCGCCGTGCCGCTGATCGCTTCCTTGTACGCCACGCGGGGCTGGCCCACGTTGACGGGGATCTTCATGTCGCGCGAGATGCGGGTGGTGACGATCTCCAGGTGCAGTTCGCCCATGCCGGCGATGATGGTCTCGCCCGTTTCCTCGTCGTAGTGATAGTGGAAGGACGGGTCGGCCCGGCGGGTATCGGACAGCGCGTTGGAGAGTTTTTCCTTGTCGCCACCGCTCTTAGGCTCGATGGACATCGAGATCACGGGGTCCGGGAAGTCCATGCGGTCCAGCACGATCGGGTCGTCGGGGTCGCACAGCGTTTCGCCGGTGTAGCTGTTCTTGAGGCCCACGACGGCGACGATCTCGCCGGCCAGGGCTTCATCACGGGCGATGCGGTCGTTGGCGTGCATCTCGAAGAGCCGGCTGACGATTTCCTTCTTGCCGTTGTTGGAGTTCAGGACGCGGGTGCCCTTGGTGAGCTTGCCCGAGTAGATGCGGGTGTAGGTCAGGTCGCCGTGGCTGTCGTTGACGACCTTGAAGACCAGGGCCGAGAGCGGCGCGTTCTCATCGTGCGGGCGGGTGAGGCGCTTGTCGGCGTCGTCGGGGTCGGTGCCTTCGGTCTCGGGGACTTCGGTGGGGTTAGGCAGGAAGTCGACGATGCCGTCCAGGAGTTTCTGCACGCCGACGTTCTGCAGGGCCGAGCCACAGAAGGTCGGGTGGATCCTGCGGTCGATCGTGCCCTTGCGCAGGCCCAGGCGGATCTCGTCGTTGTTCAGCGTGCCGGTCTCCAGGAACTTCTCGGTCAGCTTGTCGTCCATCTCGGCGGCGCGTTCGATCATCGTCTCGCGGAGCGCGGCGGCCTTTTTTTCCCAGACCTCGGGGATGTCCGCCTCGGTGATGGTGACGCCGCGGTCTTGCTTGGAGAAGTAGTAGGCCTTCATCGTGATCAGGTCGATGATGCCTTCGAAGGAGTCGGCCTTGCCGATGGGGTACTGCACGGCGACGGCCGGGGCGGCCAGGCGGTCAAAGAGCGACTGGAACGAGAAGTCAAAGTCCGCGCCCATCGTGTCCATCTTGTTGATGAAGCAGATGCGGGGGACCTTGTATCGCTCGGCCTGACGCCAGACGGTTTCGGACTGGGCCTCGACGCCTTCCTTGCCGTCGAACACGACGACGGCGCCGTCGAGGACGCGCATGGAGCGTTCGACTTCCATGGTGAAGTCGACGTGGCCGGGCGTGTCGATGAGGTTACAGGTGTACTCGACGCCGTTGCGGGTCCACGGGCAGGTGGTGGCGGCGGAGTTGATGGTGATGCCGCGCTTCTGCTCGTCGGGGTCGAAGTCCATGGTGGCGGTGCCGTCGTGCACTTCGCCGAGCTTGTAGTTCTTGCCGGTGTAGTAGAGCACGCGTTCGGTGGTGGTGGTCTTGCCCGCGTCGATGTGGGCGCAGATCCCGAAGTTGCGGGTCTTTTCCAGTCGGGTCATCTTGCCGGGGGTGGTCACGGTGGACATCGTCGTTCCCTAGGGTCAGGGGTGGTAAAAGGGGTGCTGATCGGGGATAGCACCGGCTGTCGGCCCGCACGGGCGGGCGGCGTTGGCCGAGGGTCCTCGGCCAGAAAACGCGTTTCTTGAACCCCCCGTGCAGGTTTTGCCGCGGGCCTGGGCGCACCGTTAGCCGGATCGCGCAGGCCCCCGATCGGGGAGAATCGAGCATGTTAGCAATATGCACGCCACGGTCAAGGGTGAGGATGGGGTTAGGGGGCGGGATCACGCTGGCAGCGAACCGCCCGGCGAACCAGACAAACGCTCACCACGTAAGCGGTCAAGATGAAAGGGTTCTGTGTCTACCTCGTGTTCGCCCTGGCTACCTGCCTGCTGCTTGACCTGGCAAGCTCCCATCGGCTGCCCCTATACGGTCTAAAACCCGTACCCGTTAAGTCATTACCCCAGACCGTATTCGTAACGCCCAAACGAGACAACGACCCGTCTGTCCGAGTCTTTGTCCAAGAGGTGGCTTCGCTGCTTGCAGTCTACGACGGGACGCCCGCCTGGCACCAACAATTCAACTGGTACACCAATCTGAACGAACAATCCAGAGTCCAATCGATCAGCGAGCAACTCGAATTCATTCGTGGCAAAGACGTGATCTCTGTGACGTACGACTGGTACTCAAGTGACTCGGGCAAGTATTGGGCTTGTGAAATCGTCTTTACGCCTGAAGCAGATGGCTGGCCGGTAAAACTTGATATGACGTTCACGCCACTTCCAGATGGCACGTTCAAGATCAACTCGATAGGCCGCGACAGGTGTTGACTCACCCCTTGGCCCACGGCGCAAACACCACCACCGCGCCGACGCCCACCAGGCCCAGGCCCAGCGCCACGTTCCACTTCATCGGCTCCTTCAAATAGACCACCGCGAAGCCGACAAAGATCACCAGCGTGATCACCTCCTGGATCGTCTTGAGCTCGGCACCCGACAGCCCGGCGTTATGCCCGATCCGGTTGGCCGGCACCTGGAGCATGTACTCAAAGAACGCGATCCCCCAGCTCACAAGGATCACCAGCCAGAGCGCCGCCGACTTGTACTTGAGGTGCCCGTACCAGGCGAAGGTCATGAACAGGTTGGACAAGGTCAGCAGGGCAATGGTGGCGTACATCGTCGGCGTCTCTCAAGGCGTGCGTGATGATGAAGAGGCATGATGTTAGTCGGTGAGTAAGTCAGAACGCCAAGCCCGTTAGCCGGTGGGCTTGCCCCGCCGATCGCGCAGTGGTTAATCGCATCAACCAACAAGGTTCGGTGCCCCGGCCGTTTGCAATACCCGCCCCCATCCAACTCAATCCTCTGCCAAATCCCGCAGCGCCGCTTGCACCACATCCGCAACCAACCCCGCGAAAGGCACAGCATCGCCAGCGTTCGCCGCGTCCAGCGCCGCCAGGTAGGCCGACCGCTGCTCGATGCGGATGATGCACAGCGGGTAGCCCAGGCTCAATAGCAGCGCGTTCATCATCAGCCGCGCGGTTCGGCCGTTGCCGTCGACAAACGGATGGACCGCCACGAGGTTGTAGTGCAGCTCCGCCGCTCGCATCACCGGATGCATGGCCGAAGCGCGCGCCCGATCAAGCGTCGTGGGGATCAGCTCCTCAAAGCGATGCGGCCCCGGCGGCACAAACCGCGATCCCGCGATCAGCACTCGTCCGCTGCGATACACCCCCGCATCCCCCGGCGAAATGTCCGCCAACACCGCCGCGTGCAGCTCTAACAGGTTCACTTCTGTGAGCCAGCCTATCCCGTTCGCACCCGCCCACGATTCGATGATGCCGATCGCCCGGTAATGATTCCGCGCCTCGTAAATCTCCCGCAACGGCTTACCCCCCGGCGGCGTCAAACCCTCAATCACCAACTGCGTCTCCCGCAGCGAAAGCGTGCTGCCCTCGATCGCGTTGGAGTGGTAGGTGTATTCGATGCGCAGGGCTTCGGCGGAGTTAGGCAATGTGCGTTGCCCCGATCGATCACGCTGCAGCAGCGCATCGATCTCTGTGAGACGCGAGGCCAAAGCGTTGGCGGCTGAATCGAACGCGAGCAGTGGTTCGGGGTGTCTCGGCGACGGTTTCACGGTCGGTACTCATTGCAGATGTGGTTGTCTCGTTGGAACGTGTTCGATGGAAACGAGGATGTCAGATCGTACTTTGCATATGACAAAGAAGTCTTTTTTGCACTTTGGGCAAACGGCATACCCTTCACCATCAAGATCACCCTTGTCAGGTCTACCTCCGTTCTGAGGCTGCTTCCCTGATATCCATTCGATACGGTCGCCGAGCTTATACTCAATTAAGTTTCCGAAGCCGAAAAACATCTCGATCTCTGTAACTGAAGTGCAGTTGCATCTTGGGCACTGTATTGGAATATGGGCAGAATTGTGTGTACTCATGTTTGATCACCCTTTGTTATTAACTCCGCCCAAACTGCCGCTCCAAATCCTTGAGCGTCAACCTCAGCGTCGTCGGCCTCCCGTGCGGGCAATTGCTTGAGCGCTCGATCTCGTCGCGCTTGGCTAACAGCGCGGTCAGTTCTGTCGGGCTCATCTTGTCCCCGGCCTTGATCGCGGCCTTGCAGCTCATCATGTCCAGCACCTCGTGCAGCGCCGCTTCTTCGGGCAGTTGTTGGTCGCTGCCCCCGGAATGGCCGCCGGTGCTCCCGCCCAGGTCCAGCTTGTCAAAGGCCCCGGCTTCAGCCTTATCAAGTAGCTCCTGCATGAACGGGCCGACCTTCACGTTCCGTGAAAACAGCAGCGAAGGGAACGCATGCACAGCGACCTGATTGGGACCGATCGGGCCGGCCTCGATGCCCAGCCGCTCCAGCAGCGGCGACAACTCTTCCAGGGCCGACTGTCGCGACGCGTCCGCCTCGATCACCACCGGCATCAAGAGCCGTTGACTCTCCAGCGACGCCTTGTCTTGCAGGATGCGCTTGCGCAACTCCTCAAACATCACGCGCTCGTGCAGCGCGTGCTGGTCGATGATGACCAGCCCGTGCTCGTCCTGCGTGACGACGTAGCTGTCGTGGACCTGGAGGATGTGGTAGGAGTTGGGGTTTGGGGTTTGGGGGTTGGGGTCCTGCTGTTGAGCCGCTTGCCGGCTTAGCAGTCGCTCCTCAAACACATCGTCCTCTTCACCGACCTCCTCCGGCGACTCTGCTTGAAGCTGCCGTTTGACCTCCGAATACACAAAGCCCTTCTGGCGGGGGTCCATCGCTCGGAAGTAGTTGACGAAGTCGCTGGCGGTGTGGATGTTCGATGTTTGATGTTCGATGGGCGATGGGCGATTTCCGATGTCCGCTGTTGCGGGTTCAATCGATCGCACATCGAACATCGCACCTCGCACTTGCGCGCTCGGCGTCAAATCCGCGCCCAGCAGCCTTTGCCGCAGCGCCGTCAGCACCAGCCCGTGCACGTGCGAAGGGTGGCGGAAGCGAACCTCGGCCTTTTGCGGGTGCACGTTGACATCGACGTGCGCCGGGTCGAGATCGATAAACAGCACGACCATCGGGAACTTGTCCGGCGGCATCAGGCCGCGGTAGGCCTCCTTGATCGCGTGCGCGAGGTTGCGGTCCTTGATCGGCCTCCCGTTGACGCACACGTGCTGAAACTTGCTCGTCGCCCGCGCCAGCGAAGGCAGGCCGGCCAAACCCCACACCTTCGCGCTGCCACGCACCGGGTCGTCGTGGTGCTCAAAAGCAAGCAGTCCCTCGGCCAGGTCCTTTCCCAACAGTTCAATGCAGCGCTCGCGCCTGGGCTGGTTCGGCGAAAGGTCGCGGACGCCTCGGCCGTTGTGCGTGAGGGTAAAGCCACAGTCGGGGTTGACCATTGCGATTCGGCTGAGCGTGTCGTTGATGTGGCCGAACTCGCTGGCGGGTGAACGCATGAACTTGCGACGCGCGGGCGTATTAAAAAAAAGATCGCGGACCTCGATCACCGTGCCGGGCTTACCTGCTCCTGGAATGGGTCCTTTGACCAGATCGCCTTCGACTTCGAGGACGCCCGCGGCCTCTTCGATCCTGCCGTCGGACTTGCGGGCGCGTGAGGTGATCCGCAGGCGCGAGATGGAGGCGATGGAGGCGAGCGCCTCGCCGCGGAAGCCGAGCGTGGCGATCGCTTCGAGCTCTTCGCTGGCGGTGATCTTGCTGGTGGCGTGGGGCGACACAGCCAGGACCAGTTCATCGGCGGGGATGCCGATGCCGTCGTCGCTGATGCGGATGAGTTGGGTGCCGCCTTCTTCGATGGCGATGTCGATGCGCGTGGCCCCGGCGTCCAGCGCGTTCTCGACGAGTTCCTTGACCACCGAAGCCGGCCGCTCAATCACCTCGCCCGCGGCGATCTGGTTGATGACAAGCGTGGGCAGGGTGCGGATGGGCATCGTGTAGGGTTTAGGGCTTAGGGCTTAGGGCCTAGGTCATGCTTTGAAACGTGTTGTATGAACAACGCACTATGATCGTAGCGAATCCAGCCCGCTCCGCCTCCCTGAACATGCAATGCCGCTGCCCTAAGCCCCAGGCCCTAGCCCCTCAACCCTACGACATGGCCCAAACCCTCAACGATATCAAGCGCCTCCTCGCCGAGCACGGCCTGTACCCCAAGAAAAAGTTCGGGCAGAACTTCCTGCACGACGGCAACCACCTGCACAAAATCCTTGACGCCGCGAAACTCACGCCCGGCGACATCGTGCTCGAAGTCGGCCCGGGCACCGGCGCGCTGACCGAGCGCCTCGTCGACGCCGGCGCTCGCGTCGTGGCGGTGGAGATCGACCGCGACATGCAGCCGATCCTCGAACAGCGCC
>JBGSTE010000665.1:0-5371 GCA_041736655.1 Phycisphaeraceae bacterium
TCGAACTCGACAGCGAGGACGTCGATACCAAGGAAACCTGACCCATCTTCAAGCTTCAATCCACGCGCAACGCCCGATTGTGCGCCGGAGCAAAGCCAGTTTTCCCACACCGATCGGTGACACCGCAAAATCGGCTTCGAAAGCTTGTAACCAATTGATAGAAAAGGGTAAATCAAAAGTGGTGGCGACAAGATAAGCCGCTATCACAAACACCAAATTCCGTGTGTCTATTTCCAAATTACCGTGTTTAACCCTTGATCTGATGGTTTGTGACGATATAGTGAATACAGCCGGGGGAAATCCGGGGGAAATCCCGGGGGAGCGAAACTCATCCGCTGAATGACCGTGCAAAACGGGCAGGGATCGGGGCGGGCAGGATGAGACAGTGTCCTTGAGTCAATCAGTCACAGGCTCAGCAAGAAAGGCACTTGGAAGTTGGACAACAGGAAATTGAAACAGCGGGCCGGCAACCCCGCACCCGTCGGCATCATGCCCCACGGGTCTGGCCGGTTATATCAGCCCGACATCGCTTGACCTCCACGATCGCGTAAGGCCCAAAACACCATGGCAGACCCGACCCCACCGCTGAGTGAACTCAAGGGCAGACGCCTGGGACGCATCTTGAACAAGATGGGCCGGGTCACCCGCGACCAGGTCAACGAGGCCCTGGCGCTGCAGGAACAAAAGCGTGCCCCGATCGGGCAGTTGCTCGTCGAGCTGGGCTACGCGACCCACGACGATGTGAACCTCGCCCTGGCGGCCCAGGCCGGGATGGAGACGGTCGATCTGCAGGACTTCGACCTGACCGAAGAGGTGATCCGGGAGATCCCCTCCGAGATGGCGATGGCGTACCAGATCCTGCCGCTGAGCCACGACAAGCAATCCAACACCCTCACGGTCGCCATGAAAACCGCGGACAACTTCCGCGCCCTGGACGACCTGCGTCTTTTGATGGGCTTCAACGTCACCGCCGTCGTCGCCCCGGCGGCCCAGCTCGACAAGCTGATCCAGACGTACTACGGCGACGACGAGGAGTCTCTGACCAGCCTGGTCGCCGAACTCGCCGAGGACCACGACCTGGAAGCCCTGGCCGACCGCGGCGCGTCGATCGACCTCCAGGAGCAGATCGAGCTGGCCGACGACAACCGCGTCAAGCGCCTGCTGAACCTGGTGCTGCTTCAGGCGATCAAGGACAAGGCGTCGGACATCCACTTCGAGCCGTTCGAGGACGAGTTCAAGATGCGCTACCGCATCGACGGCGTGCTGTACGAGATGATCCCGCCGCCGAAGCACCTGGCGATGCCGATCGTCAGCCGGGTGAAGGTCATGTCGAACCTGGACATCGCCGAGCGCCGTATGCCCCAGGACGGCCGTATCGAACTGATCGTCAACAACAACCCGGTCGACCTCCGTGTCGCCGTGCTCCCGACGATGTTCGGTGAGTCGGTGGTCATGCGTATCCTCGACCGCGGCAACGTCCAGCTTGACCTGGACCGTATCGGGATGCGCCCCGACGACCTGGAGACCTTCCGCCAGCTCATCCACAAGCCCAACGGCATCGTCGTCGTCACCGGGCCGACCGGCTCGGGCAAGACGACCACGCTCTACGCGGCCTTGAACGAGCTGAACACGCCCACCGAAAAGATCCTCACCGTCGAGGACCCGGTCGAGTACGACATCGACGGGCTGGTGCAGGTGCAGGTCAAGACCGAAGTCGGGCTGACCTTCGCCAAGGCGCTGCGCAGCTTCCTGCGTCAGGACCCGGACATCATCCTGGTCGGCGAGACGCGCGACCTGGAGACCGCCCAGATCGCCGTGCAGGCCTCGCTCACGGGCCACCTGGTGTTCACCACGCTGCACACCAACGACGCGCCCAGCTCGATCGCGCGTCTTTTGGACCTGGGGCTTGAGCCGTTCCTGCTCACCGCCACGATGGAAGGCATCGCCGCCCAGCGTCTGGTGCGGACGATCTGCTCGCGGTGCAAGGAGCCTTACGACCCCAGCGAGGAGGAGCTGATGCAGTTGCAGCTTCTGCCGGAAGACCTCGACGGCCGCCAGCTCTACCGTGGCCGGGGCTGCGACTACTGTAACCATTCGGGCTACAAGGGCCGGCAGGGCCTGTTCGAGATCATGGTCCTGGATGAAGAGCTGCGTGAGATGATCATGCAGAACGCGTCCACGCAGGTGCTCCGCGCCGAAGCGAAGAAGCGCGGCCTGCGGACCCTGCGTCAGTCGGGCCTGCTGGCGCTGTACGACGGGACGACGACGATCGAAGAAGTGGTCCGCGGGACGCTGGTCGAAGATTAAACCCATAAGACGGTGTACGTCGATCGCGCCCGGGCGGGCGCGCGGCGCGGGCACCGGACGCCGGGCGTGAGTAGTAAAGGAGTCCGCCATGCCGACTTTTCAGTACGAAGCCTTGGACGACGGGGGCAAGCCGCAGAAGGGCACGATCACGGCCGCGACCAGCGACGAGGCGATCGCTCGCATCCGCAGCCAGGGCTACTTCCCCACCTCCGTGCGCGAGCAGAAGGTCAAGAAGTCCAAAGGCTCGGGCGGCGCGGCCAAGGCGGGCAAGAAAAAAGGCGGCGGCATCAATATCAGTATCGGCGGGGTCTCCACCAAGGCGCTGACCACCTTCACCCGCCAGCTCTCCACGCTCCAGGACGCCGGCCTGCCCATCCTCCGCTCGCTTCAGATCCTCGAACAACAGCAGAAGCCCGGCCTGCTCAAGGACACGCTCGACGCCGTCCACGAAGACGTCGCCTCCGGTGCCACGCTCTCGGACGCCATGGGCAAACATCCCAAGGCCTTCAACAAGCTCTACACCAAAATGATCGCCGCCGGCGAGGTCGGCGGCGTGCTGGACCTGATCCTCCAGCGCCTCGCCGAGTTCATGGAAAAGGCCGCCAAACTCAAGCGCCGCGTCATCGGCGCCCTGATATATCCCGCGGTCGTCATCTTCGTCGCCGCTGTCATCGTCTTGGGCATCATGTATTTCATTGTCCCCAAGTTCGAGGAAATCTTCGAGGACTTCGACACCGACATGCCCGCGCTGACGCTGTTCCTGATCGGGTTCAGCAAGTGGCTCGGCGGCCGGCAGTACGACGGGCAGCTCCCGGGCATCCTCTGGGTCCTGCTTAGCCCCATCGCGATCTTCATGGTCTTCAAGCTCATCCGCAAGAGCACCTTCGGCAAGGCCGCCACCGACTGGACGCTGCTGAAGCTCCCGGTCGTCGGCAGCCTCGCCGCCAAGGCCGTCATCGCCAAGTTCACCCGCACCCTGGGCACCCTCATCACCGCCGGCGTGCCCATCCTCGACGCCATCACCATCACCAGCGAGACCACCGGCAACTACGTCTACGAAAACGCGCTGCAGAAGGTCCACGACTCCGTCCGACAGGGCGAGAGCTTCGCCGAGCCGCTGCGACAGGCGAAAGTCACCGACGCCATCGTCGTGAACATGATCGACGTCGGCGAAGAGACCGGCGACCTGGACAAGATGCTCCTGAAGATCGCGGACAACTTCGACGAAGAGGTCGACGTCGCCGTCTCCAGCCTCGTGTCCCTGCTCGAGCCGGTGATGATCGTCGTGCTCGGCGGCATCGTCGGGTTCATCGTCGTGTCGCTGTTCCTGCCCCTGGTCAAGCTCATGCAGGCCGTGATGTAAGCCGATCCCTCCCGCGGTGACCCCGGCGGGCTTCCCCCGGGGCCGCCGTTTTCAAGCCCGAGGTACGAACATGAAAAACCTCCGCCCGACAACCCGGCCGCACGCACACGGCTTCACGGTCATGGAATTGATCGTGGTCATCGCGATCATCGCCGCGATCATGGCGATACTCCTTGGCGGCATGACCGTGCTCAAGGGCGGTGCCCAGGAAGCGCAGACCCAGAGCCTGCTCGCCGGCCTCATGGGCCTGGAGGGCCAGTACCAGGTCCAGTTCCAGGGTGGCACGGGCGTGCCTCACCTCCGCGAAAGCAACTCCATTTACGACTGGACCTCTCCGAAGGTTAAAAACGCACAGAATGCGTCCGGCACGGGAACGCTTAATGAAGGTACCGGCGCTTACATCAACCCCGATACCAAAGGCAACTACACCTACGCAAACGGCGACACCAACGACGAATACATGGAACGCGCCAACCTCTACATCGAGCGCTTCCTCTGGGCCGTCAACCAGATGCCCGTCATCCGTGAAAAGCTGCCCACCCTCGGCACCGCCTTCGGCGACGCCGACGGCGACGGATTCATCGACCTCGTCGATCCCTGGGGCAACCCCATCGCCTATGCCGCTAGTGTCAGTCATAAGGTGGAAAAACTTCGGATCAATGACGGTAAAGACGACGACTTCCTCCCGCAATACACCGGCCCGTTCTTCGCCTCCGCCGGCAAAGACGGCATGTGGGGCCGGCCCCGAACCAGCGGCGAGTTCAACAGTACCCCCGCGTGGGAGGCCTACAAAGGCACCGACGACTACCGCTTCTCCCAGGACAACCTCTACAGCTTTGACATCGACCGCTCCGCCGCACAGCGCGGCGACTAAGCAGTAAATAAGTCATGCAGCCAACGACCCACACAACCCGACCCCCGGCCCCGGATACCACCCCGGCCACCGCCCCGGATAGCTTCACGCTCATCGAGATGCTCGTGGTCGTCTCGATCATCACGATCGTGCTGGCGCTGTCCTTCCCGATGATCGGCGCGATGAAGCGCGACACCAGCGCCAGCTCCGGCGTCAACACCATCGCCATCGCCGTCGCCGCCGCACGTCGTTACGCCACCGACCCGAGCAACAAGTTCGTCGCTCCCGATATCGACACCACCAACTCCGACACCAACGAGCCGGGCCTCTACAGCGGCGTCGCCGCCATCTTCACCCCCGCAGGCGAAATACGCCTGACCAAAAACTTCGAACGCGCACAGTGGGGACCCCGCTGGTACCTCGAACGACGCGGCCCGATCATCGCCAGCAACCCCTTGAACTCAATCCCCCAGTCTCCCGGCCTGCCCAAACGCGAACTCAACGGCTTCCAGGACCTCGGCCTGGATTACATCCTCCTCGGCTCGGACGTCGGCGTCGTCGGCATCACTCGCAACCGGTTTGTCAACAACAACGACCCGCCCCTGCTGCTGCCCCCGCCCTTCGCCGTCTGGTTCGACCAGAACGGATACCTCATCACCACCGGGCAGGACAACTCCGGCAACGACCTGGACTACCAGTTCGTCTACTACGACGGCAACTATACCAACGGCTATCAGTGCGACCGGGACCGCTGGGCGGCTGCGCCCTACAACCCCAACGAATACAACCCCAACCACGGCGACTACAACCGGGGCAATTTCAACCAGGTCGCAGACAAGTACGAGCTG
>JBGSTE010000692.1:0-6083 GCA_041736655.1 Phycisphaeraceae bacterium
GGCACCGGCGCGCTCACCGAGCGCCTCGTCGAGGCCGTGGCCCGCGTGGTGGCGGTGGAGATCGACCGCGACATGCAGCCGATCCTTGAACAGCGCCTGGGCGAAAAGATCACGCTCTACATCGGCGATGCGCTCGACGGCAAGCACGCGATCAATGCGCAGGTTTTGAACCTGCTGGATCAGGTGGGATGGGCGTCTCGCCCGTCATCTGACCCTGTTCAACGCGCGGAGACGGGCGGGACGCCCATCCCACCTGTAGTTTCCTTCAAACTCATCGCCAACCTCCCTTACAACATCGCTTCGCCGCTGTTGGCCAATCTTGCGATCGATCACCTGAGCATGTCCGCCGCGGTGGTGATGATTCAGAAGGAGGTGGCGGATCGTTTGTTGTCCCCGCCGGGCAGCAAGGCGTACGGGCCTTTGGGGGTTTTGATTCAAGCGCTCTTTGAGGTTCAGCGGGTCTGTGTCTTAAGTCCCGGCTGTTTTTACCCGCCGCCGACGATCGACTCGGCCGTGATCGCGATGCACCGACGCGCTCGGCCGATGTGCGAGGATGCCCACGCGCTGGGCGAGTTGTTGCACAAGCTTTTCAGCAAGCGTCGCAAGCAGTTGGGCTCGATCCTCGGCCGCGACGCGAAGCTGCCCGAAGGCGTAAACGCGATGATGCGGCCGGAGGAGTTGAGTGTCGAGCAACTGTGTGAGCTGGCGCGGCAAGTGAATGAAGGGTGCCACGGCCGATCCGCTTAAGCGGCCGCCCGTGCGAACCAACCTATAGCTGGTCACTAGCCGCACGGCCGACCGCAAAGCCGGATCGACCGTGGCACCCGCGATTGCCACCGCGCACTGACCCGCCTACAGTTGCACATCCCCTGTCGGAATCACCCGCATGAAGACCCTCGTCGCCATCCCCGTCTACAACGAGCAGAAGCACGTCGCACGGGTCATCGAAAAAGTGACGCAGGTCGCCAAGTGCGTGCTTGTCGTCGATGACGGCTCGACCGACTACACGCCGATGCTGCTGGCCATGCAGCCGGTCGACGTTGTCCGCAACCGCACCAACCGCGGCTACGGCACGGCCCTGCGCATCGCCTTCCAGTGGGCCCAGATGTATCACTACGACTGGGTCATCACGATGGACTGCGACGAGCAGCACGAGCCCGAGTCCCTGCCGGATTTTTACAAAGCCATCGCAGACAACGACGCGGACGTCATCAACGGCAGCCGATACATCTGCCCCGAACTCTGTGGCGACCCGCCGCCCGCTGAACGCCGACGCATCAACCAGACCGTCACCGACTGGGTCAACCGCGGCCTGGGCTACCACATCACCGACGCCTTCTGCGGCTTCCGCGCTTACCGCGTCAGCGCGCTGGACAAACTCGACCTGGATGTCGATGGCTACGCGATCCCGCTGCAGCAGTGGGTGCAGTTCGCCGCGAACAAGCTCCGCGTCAAGGAAGTGCCCATCCGCCTTATTTACAACGACCCGCACCGCTCCTTTGGCGGGGTGCTCGACGACGCGACCCAGCGATTGGCCCACTACCGCGAAGTCTTCGAACACGAACTGGCCAAGCACCCGGGCCTGTGCCTGACATCGGTGGATCAACTGGTCAACGCGTCATGCCAGGCCGGCACATCGGCGTAAACGCGATCGCAACGCGACGCGTGGGTTACTTGTCCGCGCTACTCAAGCCCCGGGGCGTTTGCGGGCCCGGCGACTTGTTGTTCCAGAAGAGAACGTACCTGTCCAGGAAGTCACGCGTCGGCTTGTACGGCTGATAGGTGTAGGGACGCTGGTTGGCGAAGGGGTTGGGGGTGCTGTCGGCCCAGCGCGACCAGTCGCCGGGGTCCAGCCCCGCGTCGTGGCCGGTGAGCTGCATCAGCGATTGATGCGCCGCGTTGACGACAGCAAAACTGCGGTCCTCTAATGCCGCGGCCAGGCGGTTGAACACGATGCGGTCGGCATACTGGCCCAGGGCCTGTGCGACGGCGGTGCGGGTGTCGGCATCTTCCTCGTTGTCTTCGATCAAGCGATCCAGCAACGCGGGGACGGCGGCCGGGTTGTGGATCTTCCGCAGACCGTCCGCGGCCTGCCAGCGAACCAGCGGGTCTTCATCCGTCAACAAAACCGACAAAAGCTGCGCATCCTCAGGCGAGCCATGCAGACCCAGGGCCCGCGCGGCCGCGGCCCGCACGTTGGGGTTCGGGTCGGCTGCGAGCAGGCGGTAGCTGGCGACATATTCCGGCTCACCACCAAAGGACGAGGCCGCGAGCCAGCCCACGCCCTTGCGGCGCTGGTCGGCGTCCTCGCGGTTAAACATCATGGCCACGGCCTCGACCGGCGTCGGCGCGGGCTCGTCGCCGGTGAGCCCTTCGTAAAACGACGCGTAGGTGACGCCCCCGTCGCTGGTGCAGCCCACGTGCGCGATCATGCCCAGGGCAAGGCAGGCGACGCAGGCGGCGGATCGGGTCTTGACCATGATGCGTGAGTATACCGCAGCAGCGAACGGCGTCTTTAAAGGGCGATCAGCCCGGGCTTACTCATTGTTTGCACATCGCTAACCGTTTGCTAACAAGCAAGCGCTACATTGCGCAAATAATCCAAACCGGAATCCAACAATCCACTTTCCAAAAGGAACCAGACATGCTTAAGACCCTGCAAAAGACCGCGATCCTGGCCGGTGCCTGCCTGGCGTTTGCGACCGGGGCGTCGGCCCAGAAGCTCACCGGGGAGATCGGCGTCGACGGCTCGTCGACCGTGTACCCCATCACCCAGGCGGTGGCCGAGGAATTCATGGGCGAGCACAAGGAGGTCCGCATCACCGTCGGCGTGTCGGGTACCGGCGGGGGCTTCAAGCGCTTTGCCACCGGCGAGACCGACATCTCCGACGCCTCCCGACCGATCAAGGCCAGCGAAGCCAAGACCGCTGCGGAGAACAAGATCAACTTCATCGAGATCCCCGTCGCGTTTGACGGCCTGACCATCGTTGTCAGCAAGAAGAACACCTGGGTCAACCAGCTCACCATCGACCAGCTCAAGATGATTTACCTCGCGTCCAACGAGGGCAAGGTCAAGACCTGGAAGGATGTCGACCCGTCCTGGCCGGCCACACCGATCAAGATCTTCTCGCCCGGCACGGACTCGGGCACCTTCGACTACTTCAAGGAAGTCGTTGCCGGCAAGGACGCGATGCGTTCGGATATGTCCGTCTCGGAAGACGACAACGTGCTGGTGCGTGGCGTGACCGGCGACGACGGCGCGATCGGGTACTTCGGCTGTGCGTACTACTTCGAGAACAAGGACGATCTCAAGGCTGTGCCGATCGTCAACGGCAAGGGCGTGGCCGTGACCCCCAGCGCCAAGACGATCGAAGACGGCAGCTACGAGCCGTTCGCCCGGCCGCTCTTTATCTACGTCAACGTCAAGTCGCTGGATCGGCCGGAAGTCGCCGCGTTCATCGACTTCTACCTCAAGGAAGGCGGCGAACTGGCGGAGGAAGTCGGCTACGTCCGCCTGCCCAAGTCGGTCTACACCAAGGCCGCTGCCAATGTCCGCAGCCGAAAGACCGGCACGCAGTACACCGACGCGGACGGCAACGCCGTGCACGGCCCGGTGACCGAGGTGTACAAGTAAAGCACTCGCCACACCCGGGTGACAGCAGGCCCGGCGTATGTTAAAAATCCCACAACACGCCGCCAAACCGCGGCGTGTTGTGTTATCAAAGACAGCAGTATTCACCCTGATGGTGGGACAGGCTTCCAGCCTGTCATGATTTGAAACGGAACATAATGACAGGCTGCAAGCCTGTCCCACCGCAGAACAAACCACCCATGAGCCAGACCCCGACGACCGCCAACTTGCGAATCGATGAGATCGGACGCATGCGATCCAAGCGCGTCCGCGAGGTCCGAGAGACGTTCATCATGGGCCTGCTCGGTGCCTGTGGTCTCTTCACGCTCACCATCACCCTGGGCATCATCTACGTCCTCTTCACCGAGTCCTACCACTTCTTTACCGCACCGCACCCGGACGCGCAGGGCAACGTCGTCGAGGTCACGTTCTGGGAGTTCATCTCCGGCGGGGTGTGGAACCCGCTCTTGGGCGCGGAAAAACACTTCGGCATCTGGGCGCTGATCCTCTCGACTTTCAAGATCGTGCTCGTGGCGATGAGCTTCGCCCTGCCGCTGGGCCTCTTGATCGCCATCTGGCTCAGCGAGTACGCCAAGCCACGCGTCCGCGCGGTCATCAAGCCCGTGCTCGAAGTCCTCGCGGGGATCCCCACCGTCGTGTTCGGCTTCTTCGCGCTGACCGTCATCACGCCGATGCTTCGGCTGGATTTTGCCGACATCCACCCGGCCCTGAGCTTCCTGAACTTCGGCGTCGACGGCGGGTGGAACCCCCTGAACCTGGGCACGTACAACGCACTTTCCGCAGGGCTCGCTGTGGGCATCATGTGCCTGCCGATCGTGACCTCGCTGTCTGAAGACGCGCTACGGGCGGTGCCGTTGGCGCTGCGTGAAGGGGCGTACGGCCTGGGCGCCAACAAGTTTGAAGCGTCGATCAAGGTCGTCGTGCCCGCGGCGCTCTCGGGTGTGGTGGCCGCGTTCCTGCTGGCGATCGCAAGAGCGGTGGGCGAGACGATGATCGTCGCCCTGGCCGCCGGCTCGACCCCCGTGCAGATGCGCGACATCGACGGCAACATCGACGTCCGATCGATCGTCGCGCTCAATACCGACGTCCAGCCCATGACCGGCTACATGGTGCAGATCTTTACCGGCGACGCGCCGCACGGCACGGTCGAGTACTACTCGTCCTACGCAGTGGCCGCCACGCTCTTTGTCCTGACCCTCGGCGTGACCGTCGTGGGCAACCTCATCCAGCGCCGCTTCCGCGAGCACTACACCTGATGAAGAAACCAGATCGTCAGCACGTCACACGCTCCACGGACCTGCGCAACCGCCGCAGCGCGATCTTCCGCGCCGTCGCCGTCGCCGGCACGACGCTGGCGATCTCGATCCTCTTCATCCTGCTCGCCACGGTCGTGCTCCAGGGCGCGGGCACGCTGAGCCTGTCGTTCATCAAGAGCATGGCGTCGTACAAGCCCGAAGAGGCTGGCATCTACGCCGCGCTCATCGGCACCGTCATCGTCTGCGGCCTATGCGCCTTGACCGCCCTGCCGCTGGGCGTAGGCTCGGCGATCCTGATCGAAGAGTTCAAGCCCAAGCACCGAATCCTCGCGCGCATCCACGGCTTCGTCGAAGTCAACATCCGCAACCTCGCCGGCGTCCCGTCGATTGTCTACGGCATCCTCGGCGTCACCGCCTTCGCCACCATGCTCGGGTTCTTCGGCACCGCCGGCCAGTCGGGCCTGGCCATCGGACAACGCTGGTACGACCAGTACGTCGACGCCCAGGGCAACCTGCTCTTTGTCCCCGTTGACAGCTACACCACCCCGCCCACGCCGCTCTACGCCGGCCCGGTCGATACACCCAAACGCATCGAGATCTGGCGCGACGCCAACACGCCCCTCATCGTCGGCAACGAGTACAACGCGGAAAACGACGAAGACAACCACCGCAAGATCGACCTGACCCTCGCCACCCGCGCGGACCTCATCGCCAAGCTGGGCCTGAACAACGGCAACTGGCAACTGACACTCGCCGATGACAACGCCACGCCGATGGACTTCAATAAGCTCGGCGTCAAGCCCGGCGACACGGTGCGCTTCGGCTTCCTCTTTGACGAGTACACCCAGCGGACGATGTACAGCCGATTCATCGTGCAAGCGGTGCAGCCTGATCGGCTGGAGCTCTTCGGCAAGCCGGTGACGGGCTTCATCAGCGCCGCCAAGCCCGGTGCAGAGGCGATCGAGCGACAGGTCATGCCGAGGGATTCGTTCGGGCCGATGGTGCAGGAGATCACCTCCGCGCTCGATGCGTTTGAAGAGAAGATCAGGGACGGTATCTACAACGCGCGCGAGGGCGAACGCAACGACGGCCCGGCCCGCATCGATCAGGCCACAGCCCAGGCGATCGTCGACGCCGCGATCGCCGCTGGCCCCTTCACCGGCGACACCAGCGCG
>JBGSTE010000728.1:0-4150 GCA_041736655.1 Phycisphaeraceae bacterium
ACGTCTCCGGCGCAGACGCGGCGCAGAAGCTGGCGATCCTTGCGTCGCTTGCGTTTGGCGTCAAGATCAGCGGCGCGGACGTGCACGCGGTCGGCATCGATGGGCTTGACCTGATGGACATCGCGTTTGGCGCGGAGCTGGGCTACGACATCAAGCTGCTGGCGATTGCCGAGCGTTGGCCGGGCGAGAAGTGGGTGAACATCGGCGTTCAGCCTTGTTTTATCAAGAAAGACGAGCTGCTCGCGCAGGTGGCCGGGCCTTTCAACGCGTTGTCGGTCTACGGCCACGCGGTGGGCCACACGCTTTTCTACGGCCGAGGCGCAGGACAAATGCCCACCGCCAGCGCGGTGGTGAGCGACTTGCTTGGCATTGTCAGCGGCTGGGTGCCGTCGGCGTTTAAGAACCTCAAGCTCACGCCGGACCTGACCGAGCCCGCGCTGCTGCTGCCGCGCGTTGACACCGAGAGCGCGTACTACCTGCGGATGCAGACGCTGGACCAGCCGGGCGTGATGGCGAAGGTGACGTCGATCCTGGGCAACAAGCGGATCTCGCTTTCGGCAGTCTTGCAGCACGAATCCAAGGCCGGCGAAGTCGTGTCACTGGTCGTCAAGACGCACAAGACGCGCCTTGGCGATGTCGAAGAGGCGGCGCGCGAGATCGCCAAGCTCGACCCGATCCAGGGTGAGCCGGTGATCATTCGGGTGATTGAGATGTCGGCTTAAAGTGCTCAACGATCTGCGGCAGCTTGGCGGTGAACGACCCGCGGGTCATGACCTGCGATGCGCCGGCGGCGCTGGCGGCGTTTAGTAAATCCACCGCTACGTGCGGGCCCCACGCGATGATCGGCAGGCTGGCGTCGTGCGATCGGGCGGTGGCGATGAGTTCGAGTGCCGGTTCGCCCAGGTCCAGGTCGATGAGTACGAGCGACACCGCGTCGTTGGGTTTGCCGTCGTCGACGCGGTCCAGTCGGTTCTTGAGCATCTCGGGGTTTCGGGCGGGGCGGGACACCACGGCCAGCGCATCGCAGGTTGCGCGCACCTTGGTTGCGAAGATCAAGTCGGCACAGCAGTAGACGATCATGCGGACAGTCTACAGTTGTGTACGCCGACCGGTCGATATCTTATGCGTTCAATGATGGCGTTAAACCATACGCCACAGGAGTCAACCCATGGCCAGCTCGCCGTTGTCGATCTTTTCCGAACTGGGCTTTCGTTACGACCCCAACAACCTGTACCACCAGGTCGCGACGCAGGTACTCGGCAGCGCCGAGCGGATGCAGATGCCCAGCTTTCTGCAGTTGGTGCTGGCCCAGCCAAAGAACGAGATCATGGTGCATTTCCCGGTGCGGATGGACGACGGCAATTTCCGTCTGTTCAAAGGTTACCGCGTTCAGCACAGCAACCTGCTTGGGCCTTACAAAGGCGGGATCCGCTACCACCCGTCGGTGTCGCTGGACGATGTCAAGTCGCTGGCGCTCTTGATGACGATGAAGTGCGCGTTGATCCGGCTTCCGCTGGGCGGGGGCAAGGGCGGCGTGCAGGTGGACCCGCGTTCGCTGTCGCAGGACGAGTTGATGCGGATGACCCGGCGGTTTACCAGCGCGCTGGGCGACAACATCGGGCCGGACTATGACATCCCCGCGCCGGACGTAGGCACCAACGCGCAGATCATGGGCTGGATGGCCGACACGTACATGAACATCACCGGTCGCATGCAGCGGAACAGCGGCAACGCGGTGGTGACCGGTAAGCCGCTGGCGTTCGGCGGCTCGGCGGGGCGCGAGAAGGCGACCGGGCAGGGACTGGTCTATATCCTCGATGTCCTGCTGCCGGCGATGCATATCGACCCCGCGAACATGACCTACAGCGTCATCGGCTACGGCAACGTCGGCTCGTGGACAGCACGCCTGCTCGCGCAGCGCGGATCAAGACTGCGTGCGGTCATCGACCACACCGGCGCGATCCTGAGCGAAAACGGCATCAACGCCGAAGAGCTCGCGCACTACGTCACACGCACCGGCGGCGTCAAGGACTACCCCAAGGCCCAGCAGATCGATACGGTCACTTTCTACAAGACGCGGGTCGATGTGATGATCCCCGCGGCGCTGGAACAGATGATCGATGGCGAGGTGGCGGGGATCATCGACTGCAAGGTGCTAGCCGAAGGCGCTAACGCGCCGTGTACGCCCGAGGCTGACCGCGTGCTGGAGAAGCGGGGCGTGCAGGTGTTGCCCGCGATCTTGTGTAACGCAGGCGGCGTGACGGTGAGCTATTTCGAGTGGAAGCAGAACCGCCAGGCCGACCGCTGGTCTGAAGCGCACGTCGATGAAGAGCTTCGCCGGCTGATGCACGCGGCGGCGGACCGGGTGACCGCCATGTCGATCCGTATGAGCTGCGATATGCGGAGTGCGGCGTACTGCTCGGCGCTTGAGCATATCGACGAGGTCTATCGGATTCGTGGCGTGTTTCCGTAAATTCGCGTTGTGAGATGGCGAGCTTGTCTCGCAGTGTTAAGCCTGTTGTACTGACGAGCGGTCCGGCAAGCGGGCCGGCTGACCAGGCTGATAAAGCTTGTGACGCTCGATGTACCGGGCAACCGATGGCGAGACCCACGCGTCGATGAGTTCGCCTTGAGCAACGCGCATTCGCAAGTCCGTCGAGCTGATCTCCATCGCGTCCACGTCGACCAGGCGGTGTGCCCACGCGTCACGCTGATCTGCAGGTAACGACGCCAGCAGCGATGCACGCGTGTCCGGCGGACGTACCATCACCGCAGGCTCGGCCAACTCGATGATCCGCTTGGGCTGACGCCATTGATCGAAGATCCGCAGTTGATCCGCACCGATCAGCAGGCGAAGCTGCGTGGCGGCGTCGATCCGCTGTCGCAGCAATTCAAGCGTATCGACGGTAAAGCTCGGCTGATCGGCGCCGCGATCCAGCTCATCGGTCAGCACCATCGCGGGGACCAGTCCGGGCTGATCGGCCAGCGCCAGCCGAAGCATCGCCAGCCGGTGCTGCGGGTCGGTTTGTTCACGGTCGAGTTTGTGCGGCGCTCGGCCGGCGGGGATGTAAGCGATCAGGTCGGCACCGATTGCGCGGGCCACCTGCTGGGGCAGTTGCACGTGTGCACGGTGCGGCGGGTCGAAACTGCCGCCGAAGACAAGGATGCGTTGATAGCCGGTTAAATCACTTGACATGATCATCAGCTTACGACGTTGACCGGCCTACCGTCGAGGTAGCCGCGCAGGTTGCCTGCAGCGATCGCCAGCAGCCGGCGTCGGCTGGCGACAGATGCCCAGGCGATGTGCGGCGTGATCACGCAGTGGGGAGCGGTCAGCAGCGGGTTGTCGGCGCTTGGCGGCTCGGTACTTAAAACATCCAGCGCCGCACCCGCGATCGTGCCGGCTTTCAAGGCTTGAGCCAGTGCCGATTCATCGATCAATGCGCCGCGGCCGGTGTTGATGAGATAGGCTGATGGTTTCATCGTCGCAAGCCGCTGGGCGTTGACCAGCTTCTGCGTCTGTGGCGAAAGCGGGCAGTGCAGCGTGAGTACATCCGCGATGGCAAAGAGTTCATCGATCTGCAACCACGTCACCGGCAGCCCGATGTCTCGCTGAGTCCGGCTGTGCGATGCGATGAACATGCCCAGCGCGTGGCCGATACGCGCGACAGCCTGCCCAATCGCGCCCATGCCGACGATGCCCAACGTCAGGCCGCTCAGTTCAATCAGCGGGCCGGTGGTGAAGCTGAAGTCTTCGCAGCTGACCCACCGCCCGCTGTGGACTGCCGCGTCGTGCTCGGCTGTACGACTGGCCAGCTCTAAGAGCAACGCAAAGACATGCTGCGCAACCGATGGCGTGGAGTAGCCGGGCACGTTCGTGACCGTCACGCCATGCGCCCGCGCCGCGTCGAGGTCAACGACGTTGACACCCGTCGCCAGCACGCCGACATACTTGAGCGAGGGGCAGGCTGCGAAGTTCTCAGCGGTGATCGGCGTCTTGTTGGTCAGCACGATCGATGCATCGCCGATCTGCCGGGCGACCCGATCGGCCGCGGTGCGCGGGTGCACGACCAACTCGCCAAGCTCGGCCAAGGGCCGCCAACTCACTTCGCCGACACCCGCCATCGCGTCGGGGGCCAGCGGGCTGGTC
>JBGSTE010000738.1:0-5524 GCA_041736655.1 Phycisphaeraceae bacterium
ATAGCGCGGGGGCCGATTCTGGCCGGCGGCGCGCGACATTCGAGCACCTTTCAATGTGGCATCGAAACCGGCTCGATCGGCGGCGATGCCACATTGGAAACCCGCGCCGCGATATCGCCAGGCCGATGCCATTTTGAAAAAAGCCGCGCGCCGCGCGCAAGCCGCGCGCGATGAAAAGCGCTCAACCTGTGAAAACAATAACGGCCCGGTCGGGGCCGGGCTTGTCGCGGTTTGGGTTGTCGCCGCCTGGTCAGGCGGCGAAGAGCGAGTCGGGCCATGGCTGGCCCGACTGCTCGGCGGTGCTGGGCACGTCAGCTTGGTGGCCATCGTCTTCTTCAAGGACCACGGCAAGACCAGCGAGAGCGAGCTGGAGCAGGCCATCGACACCTACTACGCGATGCGCCGGAACCTCGCCATCGAGATCGAAAACGATGCGAGCCACTTCAACTCGCTCTTTGAAGGACTGGCGATGCCGGACCCTAAGAACGGCGGCGTCAAACCCACCGACGCGGATGATTTCGATGGTACCTGCGCGATTGGCGAGCGATGGACCGTCGTCGGCAATAGCGCGGCGGTCGGAGCGGCGGACGCGTAACACGCACCTGACACCTCACACCCCTCCCCGCGAACCACTTCCGGGGGCAACACAAGGAACGCACCATGGCAACAGTCGCAGAATTCCAACTCATCAAGCCCAACACGTTTTCCGATGGCACCGACACCTACAAGGGTGTCCGCGCGATCCGCTACCAGAAGAACCGGCGGCCTACGATCCCGATCATTCTGGAAGGCGATCTGGACCCGACGCGCCTTGAAGAGGTCGAGGGCAACACGCCGCCCTATACGGGCCAACTGATCATGTCGGGCCCGAACAGCGACGCGCTGATCGGTACGACGATCGCATCGGCCACGATGCTCATCCGCGATGCGACGCACGCGAGCAACACCAAGACGCTTGAGATCACCAACATGCTGATCAAGTCGGTGGCCGTCGGTGCCAACCGCACGAGCCTGGAAGACGCCACCTACAACTGGGAAGCGACGCTCGTTGAAGTGATCGAAACGCCCTGATCCCCGGACCCAGACCCCCGCCTCCTGACTTCTAACTCCCGACCATGGCCGATCCCACCCCCATCCAGCAGATCATCAAGGTCCTGGCCGACACCGCCGGTGCCGACGAGGTCCAGCGCGCCCTGGACGGGGTCAAGGGAGCGACGCGCGAAGGTGCGGAGGAAACGAAAAAGGCCGAGGGGGTTGAGCGGACCCGTGAGCAGCGGCTGACCTCGATCCGTCAACGCCTGGTCGAGCTGGTGCGTGAGCAGGATCGTTATGAGCGGCAGACCAAAGAAGGAACCGAAGCGACCGAGGCCGACCGACGTGCGGCCGAGCGTCGTGAACGGCAGATCGAACGCCTGGCCGGGGCAATGCGTGATCAGCAGCGCATCCAGCAGCGCGTCAATGACACGATCAAGGGCACGAGCGAAGAGTCGGACAAGGCCAGCTTCTCGATGGGCTCAATGGTTAAGGGCTTTGCCGGGCTCGCTGGTGGCGTAACCGCCTTTGGCCTTCTGACCAAAGCCGTGCAGCTCTATCGCGAAGAGTTAGAGAATGCGGCCATTGCCCAGGGCGAGGCTTTCAGGACGCAGGTGACCGTAGCCTCGGCCGAGCGAACGCTTAAGCTCAACCTGCCCGGTGCGGATGATGAAGTGGTTCAACGCGCGATCGATACCGCCCGCCAGATCGCCGAGGACAACAGCGTGCCGATCGCCCAGGCCACCAGTGCATTGGCCTCCGCTTTGTCCGCACGCGGCGGCAACCTGGACGAGGCGATCGCGTTCACCAACCTGGCGGCACGCATCAGGCCCGACGATCCCGAGAGCATCGCGAAAGTCGCGGGCGCGCTGGGCGACGTGTCTGACGCGACCAACATTCAAGACCCGACCGCGGCCTTGGGATTCCTGCTGACGGTGGGTGGGCAGTCGCGCGTCGCCGACTTTAATCAACAGGCGGCGAACATCCCCGCGGCGCTCGCTGGTATTGTCGGCCAGGACTTCAGCCCGGCAGACGCTGGCGCACTCTTCGCTTCGTTGAGTATTGGCGCTAAGGACCTCACCGGCGACTCGACGCGCACCGCCTCGATCCAACTGGCCGAGCAGATCAACAAGTTCTTCGAGGGGCAGGGACGCCAGGAGAACGGATCAGCGGCGATTGCCGCGCTCCAGCAGGACCCGGCCCTACGCGCGGCCTTCCTCCAGGACTTGTCCCTGGAGACGCGTTTCCGTGCACCTGCGGCTTCGCTGTTGTCCGATCCGCAATCAAGCATCGCTCAGGACTTTTCGGCATTTGTCCCTGCCTACGGTCAGTCACCTGCTCTGCGTGCCGAGGGAGAGCGGAAACTGCGGCAGCTAGGCAGCGGCCAGCTCGAAGCGAACGCCAGCCTTGATCGCGATCTCTCCGCCGCAACTGATCAGCTCCAGGCCAATAACATCACGTTTGGAACGGTCGGCGCGATACGAGAGAACCTGCTGCCATTGCTGCGACAGACCGGGAGCAGCAAGTTGGCGGCGAGGCTCAGTGAGGCCAAGCTTGATCTGTCCGAGTTCAATTCGTCGGACGAGGCCTTGGACTTCATCGTTAAGCAGCTAGAGCGTGAAGCGCAGAAAACACGCGAACGCGCGATCATCGTTGAGAACCTCGGGGAGTTCAGCGCCGAGTATCGCGTGCCACTTAATGTTGATCAGCGTCGCCAGATCGAAACCCTCAACAACGCCATCCGCAGCATCCAGGAGCGTCGGGGCATAGAGGTCGGTGATCAGTTCATCGAGTCTGGCGATCAACCGATCATCTCAAATAGTCGTCAACTCCCTGATAGCTTGAAGACAGAGATCGACGACCCCAATGTCCGCCAGGCCGATCCCAGCAACCCGGTTGTGATCCAGCGTCAGGTCATCAACAACGGCACGATCATCAACAACGCGGGCAACCCGCTTGAAGATGACCTGGACGGGAGGTACCGCTGATGGCACCTCTGGGCCCCAACGATCCACGCTTCCGCATCGACGGCTCGGCCGTCGAGGGCTTCGAGCTCAACGACACGCGCCAGTCCATGGTGCCAGGCGAAGCCAGCGCCCGGGTCGAGCGCTTCCCCGGCAGCCGCAACAGCTTTGTGATCAAGGGCCGCTCTTCGCACGGCCTCCGGATTGTGCGTGGCGTCCTGCGGGCCGACAGCTACGACGCGCTCTATGCCCTGATCGCCCAGCACCAGGACCTGGTCGATTCCACGGGCGTCGTGTCGGTGACGTTTCACTCGACGGTCTGGCCCACGTGTGCCCTGGTCGGATTCGAGACCACCGGCGAGGCCCGCACTTTTTCAGAAGACGGCGAGAGCCGCAAAGCACAGATCCCCGCCCAGTTCACCTTCCGCGTGTTGGCCGACTGACCCAACAAACCCATGAGCGCCTTGATCCAACCATCCCGAGTCTTCCGCCCTGCGATCTATGACGTGTATGTCAAAGAGCAGAGCGGCCTGAGCGCGCCCCCGGTCGGTGGCGAGCTGGACTCGGCCAGTGCCGGCGACAACGGCTGGCTCTACGCGGGCAACCTCCGCCTGCGATCGCTGAGCTACGGCACCTGGCCACGCAGCGGCACAGCGATCTTTGACCGCGTGCCCCTGGACGGCGTGATCGACGCGTTTGAGCTGGGCCTCTTTGATTTCGGCGTCGATGACCAGGTGCGGGTCGTCTTGATCCCCGGCACCAGCGACCTCTTCATCGCGCCTGACCCCGACGCGACAGGGCTTGAAGGCACGGGCATCGTCGTGTTTGAGGGCACGCTCCAGCGCACGAGCTTTGCAGTGCGCGGGGCGTCAAACGATCGTGGCGAGGACGAGGGTGTGCAGCTGGTGGCCACCTGCACCGCGACAATGCTCAACGACCGGCCCGAGCACCTGGTCGCGGGCCGGTTCATTTACGGCGTGTCTGGCAACCCCGAGCTGGTCGACGGCGTTCCGAGCATCTTCAACCTCGGCGACAAGCCCAACCGCTCGACGAGCGCCCAGGTCGACATCGAGACCGGCGGGCCGGGCGTGATGCAGGCCTACCTCTTTGATGCCGATGGCGATCCACGCTCCGAGTACTGGACGCTCAAGGAGGCGCTGCGCCACCTGATCGGCGTCTGGCTCTATGGCATCCAGACCGCCGCCGCCGGTGACGCCCAGGGCGAACTTGAGCGCAGCGTCACGCTCGACTTCGAAACCTTCACCGCGCTCTACCAGCCGGAGGAGGAGGGCGGGTCCGGGAGCGACACGCGCTGGACGGGACTGGACAAGATCCTGCCCGAGGTCGATGTGGCCAACCTCGGGGTGATCGACGCGATCGACCGTGTCTGCCGGGCCGGGGGCTACCGCTGCGCTGTGCTGCCCGCCATGGGCCGCAGGTTGCCCGAGGACGCGTCGGCCGGCGTGGTCGACCGCCAGTATCAACTGCGCATCTGGCGGGCCGGAGCGGGCCGAGCAAACACCCTGCGGCTGTCCAACCGCGACTTGATCAACGACAGCGCCAGCGCCGCCGACGAGCTGGCTGACAACAACATCGCGCGGCTCAGCGGCCTGCGGGACAGCTCGCTGGTCCGCAACGTCATCACCGCCGCCGGCCGCACACTCATCGAGTGCACCGTCGAGCTTAAGCCGATGTGGTCACCGGATGATGTTGATGACCTTGGCGAAGATCCGATCAGTGTGCGCCAGCAGTACGACATGACCGATCAGGCCGGCGATCCCTACCACCAGAAGCACACGAGTAAGGGCAGCCAGTTCAACGCCTACGGCCACGTCGGCCGGCTGTGGGGCCTGGATGAGACCGGCGCGTTTTATGAGGCGGGTTTGGGCTACACCTCCGGCGACTACGCGCACACCAGCGGGGGCTTTGACTGGCTCGATTATCTGGGCGTTGATGGCGGCGAAGAGGACGGCCTGACCGCCGCCCGCGTCGCCAACGGTGTGACGGCCCCGATCCGCTGGAGCAAGCGCCCACGGAAGGTCTTGAGGCTTTCGCGGCCCGAGGCGGTCGAGCTTCGGCAGCAGATCCGCGTGGATGTCAGCGAGGACGGCGGCACGACCTGGTACGAACTGCCCCATGGCATCGCCAAGCCGGCCGACGACTTCTTTGGCATCTGGCTCAACGTCCAAGACCTTGCGAGCGTCAACAGCAAGACCTGGGGCGAGAATGGCAAGCACGTCCGCGCGGCCGAGCCCGAAGAGAGCTGGTGGGCGCTGATGACCGACGACGACCAGCTGCTGCGCTTCCGCGTAACGTGCCTGGTCGAGGCCGACCATGCGGCCCGCTTTGATGCGCCGATCGACGATGGGGCCTGGAGCAGGCAGCCCCGCGCCAAGCGCATCGAGACCCGCATCATTGAAGTGTGGCAGTCGCCGTCGAGCGTGCTGGGCGATGAGACCTGGGCCCGCCTTGATGACGGCGGCCTCATCGCCTCCACGGCCGGTGCGGACCGCACCGACAACCTCAAG
>JBGSTE010000028.1:0-1880 GCA_041736655.1 Phycisphaeraceae bacterium
TCACGCAGCCTTCCGAGGCGCTTTTGACGAGGCGGATGTACTTGGCCAGCACGCCGCGCGTCGCTTTGAGCGCCGGGGCTTTCCAGGCTTTGCGGCGGTCGGCAAGTTCTTGGTCCGTGAGTGCGACTTCGATGGCGTTGCGGCTGGCGTCGATGGTGATTTTGTCGCCGTTTTTCACCAGGGCGATAGGGCCACCTTCTTGCGCTTCCGGCGTGACGTGGCCGACGATGAAGCCGTGCGAGCCGCCGGAGAAGCGGCCGTCGGTCATCAGTGCGACATCTTTGCCGAGGCCGGCGCCCATGATTGCCGAGGTGGGCGTGAGCATCTCGGGCATGCCGGGGCCTCCCTTGGGGCCCTCGTAGCGGATGATGACGACGTCCCCTTTGACGATTTCCTTGCGCTCCAACGCGTGGAGCATGTCTTCCTCGGAGTCGTACACCTTGGCGGTGCCGGAAAAGGCGAGGCCTTCTTTGCCGGTGATCTTAGCGACGGCGCCTTCGGGGGCGAGGTTGCCGCGGAGGATTTGGATGTGGCCGGTCGACTTGATTGGTTTTTCGAGTGTCGCGATCACTTCTTGGCCTGGCTTGAGGCCGGGGAGGTCTTTCAGGTTTTCGGCGATCGTCTTGCCGGTGACCGTTTTGCACGAGCCGTTCAGCAATCCCTTTTCGAGCAGATATTTCATCACCGCCGGCGTGCCGCCGACGTTGTGCAGGTCTTCCTGGACGAAGCGGCCGCTCGGTTTCAGATCGGCGATGAACGGGACGCGGTCGCTGACCTTTTGGAAGTCATCGATGGAGAGCGGCACGCCGACCGACTTGGCCATGGCGATCAGGTGCAGCACGGCGTTGGTCGAGCCGCCCAGCGCCATGACGATGACCATCGCGTTTTCGAACGCAGCGCGGGTCATGATGTCGCGCGGTTTGATGTCGCGCGCGAGCAGTTCCAGCACCTGCTGGCCGGCACGGAAGCAGTCCGCGGCCTTGTCAGCCGAGATGGCGTTTTGCGCGGAGGAGCCAGGCAGCGACATACCCATGGCTTCGATGGCCGAGGCCATGGTATTGGCGGTGTACATGCCACCGCAGGAACCTGGGCCCGGAATCGCAGTATCTTCGATCCGCTTAAGCTGGATCAGGTCGAGCTCGCCCTTGGCCTGCTGACCTACGGCCTCGAACACCGAGATAATATCGGTGCGGCCGTAGCCGGGCTTGATGGTGCCGCCATAGACGAAGATTGCGGGTCGGTTCAGCCGCGCCATGCCGATCAGGCAGCCGGGCATGTTCTTGTCGCAGCCGGGGAGGGTGACGCAGGCGTCGTACCATTGGGCGGAGCAGACGGTTTCGATCGAATCGGCGATCAGGTCGCGCGAGGGGAGCGAGTAGCTCATCCCCTCGGTGCCCATGGAGATGCCGTCGCTGACGCCGATGGTGTTGAAGCGCATGCCGACGAGCCCGGCCTCGACGACGCCCTGCTTGACCTTGGCGGCCAGGTCGTTGAGGTGCATGTTGCAGGTGTTGCCCTCGTACCAGACGCTGGCGATGCCGACCTGGGCCTTCTGCATGTCGGCCTCGGTGAGGCCGGTCCCGTAGAGCATCGCCTGCGACGCCCCCTGGCTCTTGGGCTGGGTAATGCGGGCGCTGTATTTGTTGAGCGACATGAGGACTCCGAAGCGGGCAGCGAGTGGGACGCCGAAACGGGATATCTTAGCGCGGCGGGGTGGGTTGATCTAGCGTCTGGGCGGGAGGGGTGCGATCACCGTTTATGGGTGTGTTCGGGTTTTTGCCAGTAGTCGGTCCATTGGTCGGCGTAGACCAGGGAGCTGAGGGTGGCCATGCGGTTGGCGTTGGGGATTTTCCAGCGGGCTCCGGTCTGTTTCAGTCGGC
>JBGSTE010000031.1:0-2707 GCA_041736655.1 Phycisphaeraceae bacterium
GAGCTGCTCCTGCGTCAAGCCCGCACGCTCCAGCGCCGCCTCCTCGATGAGCCCCGGCTGGCCCACCGCCCGCGGCATCTCCACGCCCCACAGCGGGCCCGACGGCGAGACCTGACCCAATTCAACCCGCCCGCCAACCGCGTTGTCCTCTGCACAGGTCGCCTCGTCGGTCTCAAAGACCGCGCGCGAGTCGTGCTTCCACGCCAGGTCGCCGGGCAACAGCTTGTCGAACGTGCCGTCGCTCACCCGCTGGTTGAGCACATCGTTAAATACGCCCGACTGCCAAGCGCTGACCAGGAAGGCGCGCTGCCCGGCGTCCATCATCAACACCGCCTCGCGGGCGCTCTTGCCCTGCCGAAGCGCATCGAGCATCTGCCGGTCATAACGCAAGACCTTGGGCCAAACCTCCAGCGCCTTGGCGTAGTCGCCCCTGCGGTAGTGCTCGCGGCCCTCGGCCACAAAAGCCGACTCGGCCGGCGACTGCGAGCCGAGCATCTCGTCCAGCACCGTCTGGTACTCGCCCAGCAAGATCGCCCGGCCGGTGCGGTCCGAGTTCTGACGATAACCAAAGCGCTGATCGCCCACGTAGTTCGGCACGCCACGCTTGACCAGCACATCCAGCACAGCCTTGGCCCGCACCACGTGCGTCGGCTCAACCTCGCGCACGCGAATCACAAAGCGGTTGCCGCCGTGGTGCCCGCGTTTGAGTTTGTTCGTGTGCCGCTCTGTCCACAGCACGCGCATGCGTTTGTGGTGTTTCTCCAGTCGTTCCAGGCCTTGAGCCACCAGCTCCTGACCCACGCCCGGCAGCCAGAGGGACAGGTGCTGGCGCGTCACCGCGTGCTTGTCTTTTAGCCCCGCGTAGCCGATGTTCCGCCGATTCATGTGAAACGCCCGGGCGATGCGCTCGACCGCATCCATCGTCGTCAGCCCGCACTTTTCAATGTACAGATAGACGTGCTCGCCCTCGCCGCAGGGTTCATACAACGGCTGCTCCTCAACGAGAAAATCCTCCGGGCGCTGCTTAAGCACCCCGCCAACACCGGGCAGGTCGTTCGTGAGGTAGGTCAGTGAGTCGGTGGCGGTCATGGCCAAGTCGTTTCGATCCAGCTGTTGTTGAACCGGCTGCGGATGCCTTTCGCGTTGCTCTGCCAGGTGACGACCCCGAAGTGGCGGTGCGTCAGGAGTTCACCCTTGATCGCCATGGAGGAATCGTTTTCTGCTGGGACCGATGCGATATCGAAATTAATATACAACCGGCTGTTCCATCCACGCCTAACCTTGATCTCGCCCTTGAATCGGCTTGCTCTTTCCTGCAGGCGTTCACGCAGCTTGCTCTCGTCGGTCAAATCATACAAGTAGCCGGTTGGCATCATCCATACTGATACCGGTGCCGCTTCTCCGTCTGTTAGCGTCACATCGAACGGCGGCGTGTCGTTCGAGAGGATAAACAGGTTCGCAAAAGACGAGGTGTAGTTGTGAAACGGGCCCGCCGTTTCGGGCGACCACCTGTCGTCGGGCCGGGAGAGCTCGAGCTGAAGACAGGTCACGCCGCTATCAAACTTAACCGACTTCCACTGCTCGACTGTAAAGGCTTCGCCGGTCCATTTCTGATTGTTGTATTTGCATTCGCCTTCGAAGGTGTATGCCTTCCACACCCGGAGCCCCGAGTGTTCGTAACCGCCAAAAGCCCAGGCGCTGCACCCCGTTGACACAAGCAGGAAAAAACAAGCGACACAGTACGAGATAAATCGCATGAGAACTCCGTTTTGGTTAATCCTCCGGCGCACCCTTAACCAGCATCTCCCGGAACGCCTTGTTCAGCCGCAGCGTCACCGGGCCGGGCTTGCCCTCTTGTTCGCCGCCCCCGGAAACTGGGCCGATCTTGCGGCCGTCGATCTCGGTGACCGCGATCACCTCTGCGCCCGTGCCTGTCAGCAGCATCTCATCAGCCGTATACAGGTCGTGCTTGGTCAGGTCGATCTCGCGCAGCTCGATGCCCTGCCCGTGCGCCAGGTCGATGACGATGTTGCGGGTGATGCCTTCGAGGATGCCCGCGTGCAGAGGCGGGGTCAGCAGCACGCCTTGTTTGACAATGAAGATGTTGTCGCCGGTGCACTCAGCGACCAGGCCCTGGGGGTTGAGCATGACCGCTTCGAGGCAGCCGGCGTCGATGGCCTCGATCTTGGCGAGGATGTTGTTGAGGTAGTTGTTGCTCTTGATGCGCGGGGAGAGCGCCGCCGGGTGGTTGCGCATCACCGAGCTGGTGATCACGCGCATGCCCTTGTCGTAGAGCTCCTGCGGGTACATCTTCAGGTCGCAGGTGATGACGAACACGCTGGGCGTGGGCGAGAGGAACGGGTTGAGCCCCATCGAGCCGACGCCACGGGTCGCGCACAGGCGGATGTAGCCGTCCCTTCGGCCGTTGGCGGCAAGCGTCTGGCGGATCGCGTCGGCCAGCTCATCGATCGTGTAAGGCAGGGTCAGGCGGATCGCCTTGGCGGACTCAAAGAAGCGGACCAGGTGCGAGTGGAGTTTGAGAACCTTGTCCGAGTAGGCACGGATACCCTCGAAGACCCCGTCGCCGTAGAGTACGCCGTGGTCCATGACCGAGATGGCCGCCTGCTCGCCGGGCACCAGCTCTCCGTCGAGCCAGACCCGGCCGAGGTCGGCCAGGACGCTGGAAACAGGCTTGGAAGACGGTTCG
>JBGSTE010000047.1:0-2418 GCA_041736655.1 Phycisphaeraceae bacterium
CGAGGCTCCTGCCGAGCCGCAAGTCGCAGAGGAGTCGCGGCTCGGCGGGAGCCTCGCCCGCCCGTCAGACGTACACCGTGCCGACATGAGTCAACAAAAAACCGCGGGTTGTAGGCCGCGGTTGGGGGGGGGTTGCCGTTGGTGATTGCTTTAGCGTCGGCGGCGGAGCATGGTCAGGCCGCCGAGGGCCAGGAGCGCCAACGAGGTGGGCTCGGGGATGGGGGTCACCGAGACATCCACGCTGGTGGGGAGGGTGATGTTGCCCGTGCCGTCGATACGCATGCGCAGGACCGTATTGATCTGGAACGGGTTGGAAAGGGTTGCGGGGACCACGCCGAGGTTGGGCCCGGCGGTGAGGGTTGGGTTCTGCGACGGGAAATCAACGTAAATCGAGGGCAAGTAGATGTTGGTTGCGCCGACGTCCATGAGGGTTTCCAGTTGCAGGACGGTCAGCGGGCCGCCGGCCCAGCTTCCGCTGACGGCCTGGCTGCCGAAGAAAGGCCCGGGTGTGCCGGGGAGGTAGCTGTGGACCACTTCAACGAAGACGTCCAGAGCGCCGGTGCCGGGGTTGGGCGTCACGCTTGTGAAGACCAGATTGGTGATCGTGAGCGTGAAGGTGTCGCCCAACGCGTTGTTCGCGACGATCACGTCGCCGGTGATCGTGTTGGGTCCCGAGGCGAAGCTGAAGGGCTGGGTATTGGTGGTGTTAAAGGTCGAGAGGCCGACGCCGGAGGTGGTACCGGTGATATCGCCACCGACGATAATCTGCTGCCCGCGGGTGTTCAGGGCGACAAGCGCCAGGGCACAAAGGATCAGCGAACGGACAAACGTAAGACGAGACATAATTTTTTCTCCGATCGATTGAATGTTCAGACCAAACGCCACGCCACACGGCGGGGCCATGACTGGGGTTTGCGACAACCGGGCCAGCCCGCATGGCTGACCCGACTCGCTGAAGAAGACACACCTGAATACTTCACGCCAGGCCGAGCCGACGGCCCCTGCGACCGGCGAGGACGACGGCGGCCAGGCCAAAGACCGCCAGCGACGCGGGCTCTGGCACCATGTTGCTGAAGGCGTTGATGGACGCGGGGTCTACCGTGAAGGTGATGACGCCGTTGAGCGTGAGCGTGGTGTTGGGGACAAACAGGGGCGTCGTCCCGCCGACCGGGATGCCCGTTGCCGTGCCGGTGAAGTTGCCCGGCACGTTCCAGACGTTGTTGTAGTTGACTGTTTCGACGATGCCGATGGTCCCGGCCGTATTGACGCCGATGTAGTCGATGAAGCCGGTGACGGCCGCGAAACTCCCTGCCGTGGGTTGAACCGTGCCGTTGACGGTGAAGGCGGGGAACAGGGTGGCCTGCGACGGAAGGCCGGCGGCATCGAGCTGATACTCGACGGTGAATGTAAAAGTCAGGTGCGCGATGCCGGTGTTCAGCGGGGCCTGCTCGAGTGTGACGCTGGAGAAGTTGATGGCGTAGGTGTTGCCGAGGAAGGTCGCGTCGACGGTGCCGCTGGCGTCGTCAAACGTAATCGGATCGGTCGTGAGCGGGAGGATGACCGGAGCGCCGGTCCAGGGGGAAACTGCCGGGCCCGCGTTGGTGATGCCGGGCGTGAGCAGCGGGTCGAGCGAAAACGTGTCGTCAAAGGTGATCGACGCCGAGCTGCTCGCGGAGTTGATGGCGCTGATGGCGGCCTGCGCGGTGGTCGAAAAGAAAGAACCGGCGATGACGGCGAGCGATAGACAGCCAACACGTACGAACGAGGTTCTGACGCACATACTCTTCTCCTTGGCCTGATTTGTTTGGCGAGCACGGCTCGCTGCGGGGTTGTTAGAACAACACGAGAGGTATGAGCAAGATATAGACGCGTGGCACGAGTCCACAATGACCTGATCGGGTGATATCGATACAAATACCTTGCTGTAGTTAGAGCAGCAGGTGAACTTGCTTGCTGGCGTTGTTTGTTGGTTGCGTGGCCGCGGGCGGAACGCGCGGGGGGGGGCTCTGGCTTAAGACTTTTGATTAGCTGTAGTCACAGCGCACCATGCCTGCTGTTGTGCCCCTGTCGTGCGTGCGTCGGGCTGAAGTGGCGTTACTCGTAGAGGCTCGGATTCAGGCGGACGAAGCGCTTGCCGTGGACTTCCTTGACACGCAGGATGTCCAGCCGGATCAGGGCCGAGAGTGCGGATTGATCTTTCGCGTAGTGCTGTACGGGCCGCCAGTCGTTGAGGTCGTGCAGTTGTGTGGCGATCTCGCGCGCGGCCGTTCGCAGTTCATCGGCCAGGCCACGGGCGTTGGCCAGGTCGCGCAGGCCCTCCGCGGTGGTTTTGGGGATCACCAGCAAGAAGGCGATGACATACTCGAATGCGATGGCGTTGTTGCCGGTGAGTTGCTCAAACATCGACCGCTCTTCGCG
>JBGSTE010000064.1:0-5391 GCA_041736655.1 Phycisphaeraceae bacterium
CAAGATCGAGTTGAGTTTCGCCCTCAGCGAGCAGATGATCGCGATGTCCAAGGAGCAGGGGCAGGACCCCTTCGAGGAGATGAGCCCCAAGAAGCTTGGGAAAGATTCCAAGGGCATCGTCGCGTTTACCAAGCCCGTGCAAAGCAAGGCCGACGGTTACACCTACATGACTTTCACCGCCTACTTTGAAGACATCAACAAGGTCCAGCTCGGTGATGAGGAAGAAGACAAGGCTACCGAGTTCCAGTACACGCGTGATGGCGGCACGGCGACACTGACCATCAAGCAGCCGATGATCGCCTCGATCGTCAAAGATTATGAGCCGATCGAGCCTGCCCAGCGTCAGGCGGTGGCGCCGATGCTTGCGGGGATGATGTTCACCGAGCATTACGTGCTGCCGGGCCTGTTTGAAGATGTCAAGGGCGTCACCGCGGTCGACAACACCGCCAAGATCGAAGTCGATGCCGACGACATGCTCAACGGCACCGGCGCGATCACGGATTTCAAAGACGTGACAGACCTTGTTTTCAAGATCAAGGACATCAAGGAAGACGAGGCCGCGATGAAGGCGTTCAAGGCCGAGCTGCAGCAGGCCGTCGCCGAGTGGGAAAAGATCCAGAAAGAAGCTGCGGAGTAAGCCTCAGTAACGCTGTCCGCTGGACAACGACAGGACCATGATCCGACCGCGCCACCACCGGGTGGCGCGGTTTTTTCTTGCCTTGGCTATCCTCCGAGTCGGGCATGTGAGGCTTGATCGAACATGCCCACCGGGTGATACCGATACTGTTCGTATAACATCGACTGCTGCAACGAGCCCGGCGACCTGGAATGAAGCCTGCCTGCGAAAGGAGTTGCCATGACGCGTGTTGTTCAACTTGCCCAGCGTTGTGTGGTCTTACTGGTCGTGCTTTTCCTGCTCGCCGGCTGCGTCAAGCTGCGCCAGGTCGTTACCGTCATGCCCGACGGCTCGGGCAAGATCGAGTTGACCTTTGCGCAGAGCCCGCAACTGATCGACCTGGCCAGGGAGAGCAAGGAGGACCCCTTCAAGGAAGTGCTGCCGGAGGTGCTGGCGAAAACCAGCAAGGGGATCGTGGCGATGACGCAGCCCAAGCGCTCGGTCGAAGAAGACTTCACGTACCTGACCTACACGATGTACTTCCGTGACATCAACAAGGTCCACATCGAGGGGCTGGGCGAGACCAGGCCGGCCGAGTACGCCTACCAACGCGATGGCGACAAGGCGGCGCTGACGATCACGCATGGCACGTGCCTGTCCATGATCGCCCGATACGAACCCACGCCCGAGCAGGAACGCGCGGATATGCGCGAGGCGCTGGCGGGCTTGGCGATCAGCGAGCACTTCATCCTGCCCGGAAAAGTCACGCCCATCGACGGCGTCAGCACCGACGCCAACACCGCAAAACTCGACCTCACACTCGATCACCTGCTCGACGGCACGGGCCCGATCGAGAAATTCAAGGGCAAAACCAAGCTCACCTTCGAGGTCCCAAGCGTCTCGATCGATCAACAGGCGATCGATGCCTTCGCAAAAGAACTCGACGCGGCGGTCACCGCGTGGCAGGAGAAGCAGAAGAAAGCTCCGTAGTCGTATCCTTCCAAAGCACATCAGAGCGCGACACATTAGCGAGCGCGTTCTTCGTGAAAGCTTGGGTCACTCGCTGACGCTTCGTGCTCTGATGAAATAAAACCTGAAGGACTACTCTTGGCCGAGCATCCCCAGTTGCCAGTGGAGGAAGATGCGCGTGTCGGTCAGGTCGCGGACGCGGAGGGACAACGGCTTGCCGCCGCCGTGCCCGCTGTCCTGATCGACCCATAGCAGGACGGGTTGCTTCGTCAGATCGCTTGCGCTTGAAGCCTGCAACAGCGCCGCCATCTTGCGTGCGTGCATCGGGTGGACGCGGGTGTCGTTTTCACCGGCGGTGATGAAGGTCGCAGGGTACTTCACGCCGGCCTTCACTCGGTGGTATGGCGAATACTCGGCCAGCCACTTGAACTGCGTCGGATCATCCGGGTCGCCGTACTCGGGCACCCAGTACTTGGCCATGAGAAAGTCGGGATAGCGCAGCATGTCCAGCAGCGGGACCTGGCAGATGACCGCGGCAAAGAGGTCCGGCCGCTGGGTCAGCGCAGCCCCGACGAGTAAGCCGCCGTTGGATCCGCCGCTGATCGCGAGTTTGCTTGAAGTGGTATAGCCCTGAGCGATGAGATACTCGGCGGCTGCGATAAAGTCATCGTAGACGTTCTGCTTGCTGGCGAGCATGCCCGCCTTGTGCCAGGCGTCGCCGTACTCACCCCCGCCGCGGAGGTTGGGCATGGCGAACACGCCGCCGGCCTCGTACCACGGGAACATCGTCGCGCTAAACGACGGCGTCATGCTGATGCCGAACCCGCCGTAGCCATAGAGCAGCGTCGGGTTCTTGCCATCGAGCGCGATGCCCTTCTTGTGCACGATGAACATCGTCACCGGCGTGCCGTCCTCGCTCTTATACGTGACCTGCTTCACTTCAAGCAGGCTCGGGTCTACCGGCACGTCAGGCCGATCCCACAACTCATAAGCCTTCGCATCCGTGCTTGCCGTCAGGTCGAGTCGATAAATACTGCTCGGCTCATTAAACGAGGTGTACGTCAAGAACGCCTCGGTCCGGTCGTAACGCGTGCTCAGCCCCGCGCTGCCGATGCCCGGCAGCGCCCGTTCGCCAAGCACCTTGCCCTGCATGTTCAGTCGCTCGATAGTCGTGCAGGCCTTGGTACTGTATTCAGCGATAAAGAAGTCCTTGGCCTGCGAGAGTCCTTCGAGCACCATGTCTTTACGGTGCGGGACCAGGACCTTCCACTGCTCACGCGCCGGTTTACTCACATCGACTTCGTACACCATGCCGTTGGGCGCATCGACCTGTGTGGTCAAGAGCAGCCGATCGCCGACGAACTGGCCGTAGGTGTTGGCGTTGGCGCCCTCGATGAGCGTGGTCATCTTCAACTGGCCGGTCGTGATCCAGTCTTGGAGATCGACGAGGTACAGGTCGTTGCTGGAGGTCGAGGTGTAGTAGCCGATCAGGCCCCACTTGCCTTGGCGCTGCATGGAGAAGAACGGGCCCCAAGTCGTGGCGAGCGGGCCTGATTGGTGCTGTTCAAAGAGCAGGCGGTCTTCACGCGGGTGCTGGCCGACGGTGTGCAGCTTGATCTGCTTGGAGTACGGGTTGTTGACGTCGGCGAGCTTGGCGTAGAAAAAGCGCTTGCCATCGGGCAGCCAGTGCACATCGCCCGCCGTGCCCGCGATCTCGTCGGCCAGCCACATGCCGGTCGCGACATCCATCAGGTGCAGCGTCGTGTTCTCGTCGCCCGCGCGATACAAACCAAACGCCAAGAGCGAGCCGTCGGGGCTCGGGTTCCACCAGCCCAGCGCGGTTAAGCCATCTTCAAAAAGCCTGTTGACATCCAGCAGCACGCGCTTCGGGCCGTCGTGGCCCTTGCGGACATACAGCACCGGCTGGTTCTGGTCTCCCTCGCGTTCGACGTTGAAGTACAGGCCGCCGACCTCGCCACGCATCGCCGGCGCGCCGACATAGCCCAGGCTCATCAGCTCCTTTAGTCTCGCTTCGAGCTTGGCCCGGCCCGGCAAATTGTCGAGCACCTGCCGCGTATACGCGTTCTGCGCGGTGGTCCACTGACGCACCTCATCGGTCGTCTTGCCCTGCGCATCGCCTTCGAGCCAGCGGTACGCGTCGGTGTAGTCAACGCCGTGCAGCGTTTCGGTGACAGGCAGAGCCTCGGTAGCCGGTGGCGTGGCGTGTGTGGTGTGGCTCATGATCAACAGAGAGAAGATTAGTAAAGAATGCTTCATGGTTTTCAATCTCAGTTCCCCGGCCAGCCATCGAACACAAATTTGCCGTCGCGCGAGATGACTTCGCCATCGACCGTGATGGTGCCGCCGGTGCCTTGACCGTTCCGGGGGCGCAGGTCGCAGACCATGTCCCAGTGCAGGCCCGACGCGTTGCTGTTGCCCGTTTCCGGATAACCCGCCCCGACGGCGGCGTGGAAGGTACCGCCGATTTTCTCGTCAAACAAGGTGTTTTTGGTGTACTCGGTGACCTGGTAGTTCGTACCGATGGCGATCTCGCCGAGGCTGCGCGCGCCCTCGTCCTGGTCGAGCATCGCTTCGAGGAAGTCCAGGCCCTTGCTGGCCTTGGCGTCGACGACTCGGCCGTGCTTGAAGGTCAGCTCGATGTCGTGGACTTCCCGGCCGTTGTAAACCGCGGGGAAGGAGTAGCGGACGATGCCGTTGACCCCGCCGTCGGCGTGCTTGAGGTTCGGGCCGGTGAAGACTTCGCCGTCGGGGAAATTGGATTCGCCGGCACAGTTGATCCACGTCATGCCGTCGACGTTGACTTTGATGTCCGTGCCGTCGGCGGTCTGGAAGTGGATGAGTTTTTTGCCGGTGAGGTAATCGGCGACGCGCTGCTGCTTGTCACGGATCTGGTGCCAGATCGCCGCGGGGTTGTCGTGGTCGAGGTAGCCGGCCTTGAAGACAAAATCCTCGTACTCCCGCAGCGAGCGCTCGGCGTCCTGGGCGCTGGCCTGCGTGGGGAACTGCGTACCCACCCACTTGAGCGGCCTGACGCCCGGGTACTGCTCGGGGAACTCGGCGGCGGCGGCACGCTTCATAAACGTCTCGAAGATCGGCTTACGCGCCGACGACACCAGGCCCGATCGCTTGGGGTCCACGCGCGTCGCCGACTTGGTATTCACGTCCGCCCAGAGACCGATCGTCGCGTCGATCAACTCGACCTCGGCCAGGTTCACCGGGTTGACGTACTTGAGTTGTTCTTCGCTGGCGGTCTGAAGGAAGATGTCCTGGCAGGAGCTGATGCCGCAACGCAGGAGCGGGTGGCCGCCGGCCTTGATGACCGCTTCGTAGATCGCCTCCAACAGCGGCATGCCGACCTGGTCGCCGACGATGCGGACCAGTTGGCCGGGCTTGACCTTGACGGAGTAGTTCACGAGGACGTCGGCGAGTTTATCCAGGCGCTGGTCACGCATGCGGTACATCTCCGGGGGCAAAGGGCGGGGAGGCGATCTTGTCTGTCGAGGGTGTCGCGGGGCTTAATTGTGACTGGCGGAAGACAATTCCACCCGTCAGGCAGAGAATCGTACGGGTTTCGTCAAAAAATGTCTTGCCCGCAGGACAAATACCCGGTAGGTTTAACGAGGGGCCTGTCTCGCGTCTCTCTCACACGCACGCAAGGATGACGGCCTGATGGACCAGCCCGACGCGCACGAACACCGGCTTGGCCCGGGCTTAGGCCCTGCCCGGGCCACGTCCCCCGCCCCGCGCAGCCCGCGGCCGATCGAAGTCCCGCCGCAATCTTCATC
>JBGSTE010000109.1:0-5709 GCA_041736655.1 Phycisphaeraceae bacterium
GGCGAAACGAGAACGACAAGATCGTCTACACCGACGAACTGAAGCTGGACCTGGACAGCATCGAGCCCTCCCTCGCCGGCCCCAAGCGCCCGCAGGACCGCATCGCGCTGAGCGCCATGCAGTCCCAGTGGCGCAACGACCTCAACACCACCTTCGGCAAGAATGGCGGCGCAACCGACTCCACCCCCGCCAGCATGACCAGCGAAGGCGGCCTCGCCACCGCAACCCAAACGCAGACGCTGAGCAACAGCGAAGCGTCTGGTACCCAAGTCACCTACGACGGCACAACCTTCAATCTCAAGCACGGCCACGTCGTCATCGCCGCCATCACCTCCTGCACCAACACCTCCAACCCCGACGTCATGATCGCCGCGGGACTCGTCGCGCGGAAAGCAGCCGCTCGCGGCTTAGCACGCAAGCCCTGGGTCAAAACCTCCCTCGCGCCAGGCTCCAAGGTCGTCACCGAGTACTACAACAAGGCAGGTCTCACCGCCGACCTCGACGCACTGGGCTTCCAGACCGTCGGCTACGGCTGCACCACCTGCATCGGCAACTCCGGCCCGCTGCCCGATCCAATTTCTGTCGCGACAAACAAATCTGATCTTATTGTTTGTTCTGTACTTTCTGGCAATCGCAACTTCGAAGGCCGAGTCTCCCCGGATGTCCGCGCCAATTACCTCGCCTCCCCGCCGCTGGTGGTTGCCTACGCCATCGCCGGCACCGTCGATATCGACCTCCAGAACGACCCGCTCGGGCTCGACCAAGCCGGCAAGCCCGTCTACCTCAAGGACATCTGGCCGACCCAACAAGAAGTCAACGACCTCGTCGCCTCCTGCGTCACCCGCGAGCAGTTCACCCGCGAGTACGCCGACGTCTTCAAAGGCTCCGAACCCTGGCAGGCCATCGACGCACCCCAAGGCCAGCTCTACCAGTGGGACGACAGCTCCACCTACGTTCAGGAGCCGCCCTTCTTCGTCAACCTCACCCCCGACGTCAAACCCATCGCACCCATCACCAATGCCCGCTGCCTGGCCAAGCTCGGCGACTCGGTCACCACCGATCACATCTCCCCCGCCGGCTCCATCAAGTCCAACACCCCCGCCGCGCGCTACCTCGACGCCCACGGCGTACCCAAATCCCTCTACAACTCCTACGGCTCGCGCCGGGGCAACGACCGCGTCATGACCCGCGGAACCTTCGCCAACGTCCGCGTCAAAAACCAACTCGCACCCGGCACCGAGGGCGGCTTCACCGTCGACTTCACCGGCCTGCCCGCTCAACCGTTCTTCACCCCGATCCCCGACACCGCCCCCAAGACCGGCATCAACAACGCCCCCGTCCGCTACATCTACGACGCCGTCGAAAACTACAAACAAGCCAACACCCCACTCGTCGTCCTCGCCGGCGTCGACTACGGCATGGGCTCCTCCCGCGACTGGGCCGCCAAGGGAACCTACCTCCTGAACGTCAAGGCCGTCATCGCCAAGTCCTTCGAACGCATCCACCGCTCCAACCTCGTGGGCATGGGCGTCCTCCCCCTAACCTTCAAAGAAGGCCAGGACGCCAACACCCTGGGCCTCATCGGCAGCGAAACCTTCAACATCCACATCGACGACCACGTCACCCCACGCCAGGACATCACCGTCACCGCCACCAGGCCCGACGGCACATCCATCACCTTCACCACCCTCTGCCGCATCGACACCCCCGTCGAAGTCGACTACTACCGCAACGGCGGCATCCTCCACACCGTCCTACGCAAGATGGCCAAGAGCTAACGCACCCCAAAGGCGGGGGGACTTCAGTCCCCCTGCAACAACTCTTCAGCCCCCCTGCCCCCCCCTTCCGGAGGCCCCGCGCTGTGTCATTCACCCACAAATCCAACCAGTCCCAGCATCGCACCTACAAAAACCAGCACCGCTTCGAACACTGGTACCGCGACAACCAGGTCTACTTCATCACCGCCAAGACCGCCCAGGGCACGCCCCTCTTCAACTGCCCACAAGCCTGCCAGCTCTTCTGGGACGCCTTCGATCACGCCAGCCAACTCGGTTCGTTCACCCCGTGGGTCACCACCCTCATGAACAACCACTACCACACCCTCGGCTACCTCAAGACCGGCCAAAACCTCCCCAAAATGATGCAAACCCTCCACGGCCGCCTCTCCAAACAAATCAATGACCTCATCGAGGCGGGCGGACTTCAGTCCGCCCGTGCCCATCCCCTCAACACTCAAGCCCACCCCGCACGCCTCCTCCCCTTCTGGGGCCACAAAGGCAAAAAAACCTACTTCGACGGCTGCATCCGCGACGAAAAACAAGCCACTCTCGCCTTCCGCTACACCCGCGACCAGGCCGTCCGCGCCAAACTCGTCAAACACTGGCAGGACTACCCCCACACCCACCTGAACATCGACCTCAACAAAGCCCTGCCCCGCGCTACCGAGCTCAACGCCTTCCTCCGCAACGTCCCCTACAAGCGCTACCAACACCCCCCAAAACCCTAGCCCCCCCAAAAAAGGCGGGGGGACTTCAGTCCCCCTGCAACAACTCTTCAGTCCCCCCGAACCCGCCCCAACCCCCGACCCCAGCCCCCCAACAACCAACCCAAGCGCCCTACGAAACCCAGTCGGCTCACCCCCAACAAAACCCCAGGGGGACTAAAGTCCCCCCGCCGACCCGGTTCAAAGATCAACCCACCCGCCCCGCGCGCCCAACCAACAGGCCCAACCCCGCTCCGGTGCGCACAACCGATCCAGAAAATGCGTAGCGACAACCCAAGGACTAAACCCAACCCAATACCAATACTCGCCGCCACCGAATGCGATGTATCGAACACCTTGAATAGCTTGATGAATCTATTCCTCAAGAAACATCCACAATTGCAACATATCGCAAGCGTTTGTGGTTTTGTGCGATGATTAAAATACGAAAGTAGTACAAAAACATCATTGACCATGACTCGGGTATTGATTAGTGTACGTACTAATTCCGGCGTGGCCACCACATGCGTGGTGTTCACTGTGCCCGCCCAGATCAATGAAAGTTGAGGTATCGCATGCGTGTTTTAAGTTTACCGAGCGGTCAGGCGAAGGGTATTGGTCGCGTATTGGCGATGATATTCGTTGGGTGTAGCTCATCGGTATCGGCATTGACGTTCAGCAAAGTTGCGATGAGCGGAGACACGGCACCCGGTTCCGGCGGGGTCTATACCGGATACTTTGGCGAACGGCCCTCGCTCAATCATGCGGGGGATGCGGTATTTGTCGCGGGGCTGGAGCAAGCAGGTGGCGAAGAAACCTTGTTGGCGATATTCGGGCCAAGCGCTGGCGCGGGCTCGCCGCTGGGCAGGCTATATCAAGTCGGAGACCTTGCACCGGGCTTTGATGACGGCTCGACGATCAGCAATTTTACCCGCGGGGCAACGATCAATAACGCGGGGGATATTGCTTTCATCGCTGAAGTGGACACACCCACGCTTGCGTTCCCGGGCAAGGCGTTCTTCGGACCTTCTTCGGGGCCGGGCTCGCCAACGACATTGCTCGTTCGGCAGAACGACCCGAACCTAGGCTACAACGGGAACATCAGCGTCCTGCCACGCGACGATTCTTCGCAACCAACAATCAACGATGCGGGTCAGATCGCGTTCTTCGTGCAGCTTGGGCTGACAAACATCGAGACGCTCTACGGCCCGAACGCGAGCGGCACAGGTTACGTGCAATTGACCACGGAGCAGGACCTCCCCCCCGGAGTACCCACTGGCCGCAGGTACCAGTTATTTATCGAGGCGTCGACGTTCCTGACCACCGGCGAGGTGGCGTATGAGGCGCTACTGGAATACACCGACGACCAGGGCCGGCGTCGGACGGAGTCGCACGTGTTCGCCGCGTCGGAACAGGGCGTGCATCGGCTGGGGCCTGCGAACCAGATCGGCGACCCGGTGCCCGGCGAGGCGGTCGGCGCGGTGTTCACGAGTTCGACCAGCGCGCTCAGCGTGAACGAGCACGGGGACATCATGTTCTACCGCGGGTTTACCGACGGCTCGGGGCAGGTCACCCGCGGGCTGTTCGCGCCGACGAACGGGCCCGGCTCGGCGTACGGCCTGGTGCTGCAGACGCACATCCCACGTGTCTTCAACGGGGAGATTCTCGAGATCACCGGCACCGGGCCTTCGTCGATGAATAACAACGCAGACTTCGCGATGGTCGGCAGCTTCGTGATCGATCCCGAGGCGCCGTTCCCCGGCGAACGAGGCGACGCGCTGTTCACGGTGATCGACGGCACGATGCAACTGATCGCCAAGCAAGGCGAGTTCTTCGATGTCGACCCGGGCCAAGGCGAAGACCTGCGCGTGATCACCAACATCGGTATCGCGTCCGACAGTTTCAACGACGCGGGTCAGGTTTTGTTCGAGTTGAATTTTGAGGACGGCTCATCGGGACTGTTTATCGCAAATGTGCCCGAGCCGGGCTCCGCGCTGATGATCGCAGGGTTGTTCCTCGGAACGATGGGCCGACGTAGACGCAGGGCTTGAGCCTACTCAAATTAGTTCGTTGATTCGAGCGCCGGGTGGCCGGGACAGAGTCCGCGATGCCCCGGGACGCGTTGTGTTTGATGCATCTGAGGCAGCTCGTCCCTGGGCATCCCCAAGCCGCCTGCCCCTGCCACCCGACGCTTCGCTCAAACGCCGGGTACCCAGACACAAAAATCATGTTTGTGCGCACCAAGCCGTGGTTTCACCCCTCTATGGAGGATGGATGATTTCTTTTGACCCCTTCAGATTTCTGCCATGCACGACTTTTCGCCACCACAATTGGAGTCATTTTCACACTGGCCTTCGTGGCTGAATGCTCGGGGGCATGTGGATCGGTCGGCTTGTTTTGAGCTCAGGGTTTCGGATGTGCGTCGACTGGCGGGGTGTATCCCGATGAAGACCGGGCCTCGGGGCAAGGTGTACCGGGCCAGGGGGCGGGCGCGCTACCCGGAGCCGGACTTGCCTCACGAGAAGCGGGTGCGGAGTTTGGAGGGTCGGCTGAGCGTGGGGTGGTGGGATGTGTGGGCCTTGGATTTGCAGTACGTGCTGGACGGGCGACTCCCGCGCGGGCTCGCGGGGGACTGGCGGACCGGCCGGGCGCCGGCGATGCGTTGTGCAGATGGGGGCGGGGCTGGACCTGCGGTCGGAGCCCATGGCGTTGGCTTTGATCGCGCGGGGATGACATTGATGCAGGGCGGGTACGGGCCGGGGCAGTATGCGTATGAGCGGAAGGAGATTATTGAGCTCGATGACGGGCTGTCGGGCAACCCCAACCGCGGGGCCAGCCGGGAGAAGAAGTTCGGGCTTGATGATGCCTGGCATCAACGGCTGTGGCTGGAGAAGTGGGAGCACAACAGCGTGAGCGGGGTGCAGTATTTTCTGTTGTGTCCGGGGACAGACGCTTCGCCTGGGGGACCAGACGCTTCGCTTGGGATACCAGACGCTTCGCTGCGCTCAGCGTCGGCGTGGGGGGAAGAGAGTTCGGCTGCGGTGACGGGGAAGATGAAGGTGTCGCGGGTGGGGCGGAAGGGGCTCAAGGGGTTGACGGGGACGACGAGTAATTGCGGTGACGGGTCTGGCGGGGCGCACAGCAAGGGGTGGGTGTTCGGGCAGAAGGTGTACAAGCTGTTCTGGGTGCTGGCCCGGCCGGGGGAGGTGCGCGATGCGGTGCTGGCC
>JBGSTE010000143.1:0-12191 GCA_041736655.1 Phycisphaeraceae bacterium
GGCGCTGACCTGCTCACGCAGGACGAGGTTGCCAACGAGCTCAATCAAGGGCTTCGTCCATCAGCGCTCTATGCCGATCGGCCCAACGCACGCATGGGATTCGACACCCGCCCCGCTGTGGGCATGACCTACAAAACCGCAAAACATTACTGCGTTTGGCTGAGTAAACAAACCGACCGTACCTATCGCCTGCCAACAGACGCGGAGTGGTCGCATGTCTTGAATCTCAGTGGCGGGATACCGACCCAACGCGGTGAGCTGCTGGATCAGGCGGTATTGCAAGACAATGCGCCGGTCGACGATCTACGGCTTGACACACTCACTGCTCCGATCGCCAGCAAGCAGCCGAACCGGCTGGGTTTGTTTGATCTACTTGGTAATGCGGCAGAATGGGTGCAGCAGAAAGACGAGCAACCTTGGGTGCGCGGCGGACACTTCCAGCTACCCAGCGAGCAACTCTCATCCGACTGGCGCTCGACAGAAGATTTCAATGTCTGGAACGCAAGCTCACCGCAGTTACCTACGCAGGCGTCCTGGTACATCGACCACTACTATCAGGGCATCCGCCTGATCTGCGAAGTCCCGATTGAAAAATGACTACTTGTCTTCCACCGGCACCAGCAACTGCTCCCATGCGCTGCGGGTATCGCGCAGCACGCGGTACTTGATTTCTGGTTCATTCAGCGTCCCGCCGATCTCGATGCCTACCAGCTCGTTTCGCAGCAGGCGGATCAAGTCCGCGAAGGGTACGACCTCGGCGCTGCCGGTGACTTGCGTGCTTAAGCGCAGGTCCAGCTCCATCGCGGGGTAGGTCAGCGTGCCGTCGCCGGCGATGCGCAGGCCTTGCTTAAAGATCGGCATGCCCGCGAGGTTCAGCTCCATGCCCCGCGTCTCCATCCACATCGTGTTGAATACGAGCGTGTTGCCGGTGATGTCGAACTCCGCCCCGCCCTGGTCAAAGCCACGCTGGTCCGGGAAGTTGAGGTTCATCGCCTGGATCAGCCACAGCTCCAGCGGCGTGTCGGCCAGCAGGCCCGCATCACGCAGGCGGATATTGCCCCGGCCGTAACGCACGCCATCGTCCGCATACGACGCGTCCAGCAGCAGCGAAGCGCTCAACAATCCCGTGCTGTCGGCCCGATCGATCACACGCTTGTCCGCGCCGGCCTCCCACGGCTGTTCGGGCTTGATCAAGGGCGACAGCTCGGCATCGAGGATCGAGGCGTTGAGCCGCGCGCCGCCTTCAGCAAACAGATCGACCGAGGCCTCGAACACCAGCGTCCCGCCGTAGATCGACCCCGTACCCCGGCCGGTCCGCAGCACGCGTAGGTCTCGGCTGTTGTCGGCGGTGATGCGGAAGTTCTCGATCAATCGCCGGTTGACGACCAGCTCACTGAGCTTGAGCACGTACTGCATCGCCGGCAGTTTATCGCCCGGCCGATCGCTGACCTGGACGTTCAACGTGCCCATCACGCCGGTCAGGGGCAGGCCGGTGATCGTCATCTGGTTATCGTTAAACGCGAAGTCGCCGGTGAACTGCACGGTCTGCGAGTCGCCGCCGGTGCGGGTCATCGCCAGCTCGGCCTGCGTGACCTTGAGCGGGCCCTTGTATTCAAAGCGTTCCAGCAACGTGTTGACCGCGTCGGGCAGGAGCAACCGCGCGGTCTGACCGATAGCCGATGAGTTGCCGTCGAAGGTCAGGCCGATGCGTGGCTCATCATCAAAGCCGATGTCGCCGGTGGCGCTCAGCACGCCGGTCGCGCCGTCTTCGTCGGTGAAGTTGCCCTGCAAGGCTTCAAGCTGCATGAGGTCGGGGAAGACGATGGCCGACCCGCTCATGTCGGTAAAGCTCATGCGTCCGCCGAGGAGGTTGAGCGCCAGGGCCTTGGGCTGAAGGTTCCCGGTAAAGCCGTCGGGCTCATCGCCGGGCTTAGGCTGCCAGTTGAGCGTCGCGTCCAGCACGCCCACCGGCTCGTAGCGCTGATAAAGATCGGCGAGCTTGCCACGCAATTCGCTGGTGGGCGGCAGCACGTCGATGAGCGTCGGCGAGAGGCTCGCGTTGGTGATCTGAAACGTCAGGTCCGCGGTCGTGCTGCCGTCGTCGGCCGACCAATCGACGTTGCCGGTGATCGCGATGGGTGTTTCACCAAATTTGCCTTGGATTTGAAGATCATCGAGCGCCCCGGCCCGCAGCTTGAAACGGCCGGCGACCTCGTTGATCGTGACCCGGCCGCCGTAAGGTGTGGCGCTGCCCTGGCTGAGCGCGAGGCTTAGAGCGTAGTCCGGCTCGTCATCGTCCGGGCCTTGAAACAACGTGCCCTTAAGCTCCAGCACGCCGGCGATGTTCAGGTCCGTCAACAGTGTGCGGGCTTCCTGCCCCAGCGCTGCGAGCAGCAGCGGGTCCACCGGCAGGAGCGCGTTGTCGACAGTGATGGCCGGTCGGTACACGCCGTCATCGCCCCTGCGGGCTGAGCCGTTGAGCGTCAGCCCGCCGCCGGTGAGCCCGGTCAGGCTCAGGTCGCGGATATTGACGAAGTCGCGGCCGACGACGATGACGCCGCCGTCGGCCGTGACGGGGTAAGGAAAATCTCGCATCAGCACGCTCAGGCCCTTGGCGTTGATCTGCGGTATAACCGAGTAGTCCTGGTCTTCACCAAAGGGGCGATAGACGGGGACGATGACATCGACCTTGCCGCCTAAGGCAAATCGCGGGGCTGATGCTGCGTCGCCGTCGGCAGCGGTGATCAGCCCCTGCTGGGCAAGGGCGTTGTAGGCGTTGTCATCGAGGAAGCGTGCGAGGTTCTCGCGGGCCTTGGGCTCGAGCGCTTCGCGGACCGCCGAGTCAATCGGCAGGCCACGGATATCGATATCGAGCTTGACCTCGGCCACATCGCTCGCCGGCTGGGCAAAACCCTCGATGAACAGCGAAGCGCCGTTGATCGATCGTGCCGTCAGCGGCCCGATCTTCACCTTCTCCTGCCGGATACGGACATTGCCCTGCACCTCCTGCAGGGGCAGGGGGAACATGGCGTGGGTCATGGTTCCGCCGAGGATGTTCAGGTCGACGGTCCAGTCGGTCTCAGTGCTGTTGGCCGGCCGGGAGAAGTTAGCGGCCAGCGCGAATGTCCCGCTAGGCCGGAAGCGTCGGTAGCCCTCGCCGGTGAGCGAGGAAAACGCCAGCGCGAACTGATAGCGGTCGGTGAGCGTGAAGAGCTGGGTGCTGATGCTGACGTTCAGGTCGTCCTCCGCGAGCAGCCCGCCGGTGGCCAGGACGTTGTAGAGGATGGGGCTTAGGCCGATGCCCGATTGTTGGAGGCTGCCGTCGCCGGTGATGGTGAATCGGCCATGCTCGATGGTGGCGGTGCCGCTGAGCCGAGTGAGGCGGGACTTGATGGTTCGCAGGAGGATGGCGACATCGCGCTGACCGGGGTCTTTGGTATCCAGCACATCGAGGTTCAGCCCCACATCGACAAACTTCATGCGGACGGTGTCGAGGTCGAGCTTGCCGTTGGCGTCGGGTTTGAGCGCCAATTCAAGCTCGGGCACTTCGCCGACGGGCGCGAGCCTGGACCACCAGCGTCTGAACTCTGCGGGCAGGAAGTGTCGTTGTTCATCCTCGAAACGAAAGTGTTCTGCACGCAGGTCGGCCGACGGGGTTTTGAGGTCAAAGCCGCCGGTGAAGACGACGTTGTCGATCCCTGGCGGCGCGTCGTTCTCCGCCAGCGAGAAGGTGTAGGCCTTGGGCTTGCCGGACTGGGGCTTGAGCTGGCCGTCGACGCCCATGTCGCCCAGCAGGACAAAGCCCTGGGTCGAGAACTGGCCAAAGCGGATGACACCTTCTTCGATGACGACGCTGGGGATGGGCGCTTCATCTTCGCCGGCGGGCGCAACGAGTAGTTCGTAGTTAAAGCGACCGTTGTCGATATTTTCCGTCAGGTGCAGGACGGGTTTGACCAGCTCGATGCGGGTGGGTCGGTAGCTGCCGTCGATGAGCCCGCGGGCGCTGCCGACCATGTCGATGCGCTCGGCGGTCAGGAGCGTGGCGAACTCGCCGTTGACGCCCGGCACCGAGAGCGTCACTCCCGTTAAGGTCATCTGGCCTTTGCTGTTGACCTTCGCGTCGGTGATCGTAGCCATGCAGCCGGTGGACTCGAGCAGCGCCCGTTCGATGACGGGGATCAGTTGCGCCGGCCGGGTGTACCACCACACGACCGCCAGCGGCGTGAGCACCGCCAGGAGCAGCACGAGCAGCGCGATGCGCAGGACCCATCGGCGTTTACGGCGAGGCCTGGTTGGGGTGGCGGTGGACACGCGTGCATTCTAAGCACTCGTATCCGTGGCGGGACAAGCACCGCAGTTCGTCTGCACACCCGTAAGACGTCTGGGCTGAGATACCCTAAACTCTACGCCCCAAGCCTTTTCACGGAACCCCCATGGACAGCAAACCCACGATTCAATACGACGACTTCGCCAAGCTCGACCTGCGGGTCGCGACGATCACTGCTGCTGAGCCGCACCCCAACGCCGACCGGCTGCTGAAGCTGCAACTGGACGTCGGCGGCGAGCCGAGGCAGATCTGTGCCGGCGTCAAGGCGTTTTATGACCCCGCGACGCTCATCGGCAAGCAGATCATCATCGTCGCCAACCTCGCACCCCGCACCATCCGCGGCGAAGTGAGCAACGGCATGCTGCTGGCCGCGTCGGCGATGGAAGGCGAGGAACTGCGCGATGTCGTGCTGCTCGCGCCGATCAAGGAAGTGCCCAGCGGATCAACGGTGGGGTAAGCGGGAGGCGATAGATTTTTACTCGTTCTCGTTCTCGTTCTCGTAATCAGTAATCGAACCAAACCCGATTACGATCCACGATTACGAGAACGAGAACGAGAACGAGAACGATTAAGAGAACGAAAAGCAAAACAATGACGAGTTCAAGAGACCTCACGGGACGCTGACCGCCGTCTGCTGCGAGTCGGATTATTGCGCTTCTTCGTCCGCTGCTTCGTCTTCATCGCTGCTCGGCTCGGCGTCCTTGGCCCAGGTATAGCCCGTGGCCTTGATCAGCGATTCGAGCGACATCGGGTTGGCCGCATCCATCGGCATATTCAGCCGGGACGCGACCGTCAGGACCATCGGGCTAGCGGCGTTCTTGCGGTACTCAGCCTGCGACAGCGGGCGGATCGCGTCCAGGCGAACCACCGCGAGCTTGTACTGCCCGGGCAATTCAACAACAAATAAACGATCGGCCTCATCGGCGCTGTCCAGCCCCGCGGCGGTGATCTGGTCCGCGATGGCCACAGCCTGTTCGAGGATCGGCGCGGTGGAGTTCAGGCCCTCGATCGGCATCGCATCGGGCCGACCGAGCATCGAACGCGTCACGCCGGTGAGCGTCTTCTTCGCGTCGGCGTCGACCATCAGCCGTTCGATGGTGCTTGTCGCGGCCCGCTCGATGAGCGCAGCCTTTTCTTCCGCGAGTTGTTCGTAGGCCTTGATCTTCTGCGTGTCGGTGCGGACCTGATCTGCGATCGGCGTCAAGTCGGTCGCGGGGTGGGACGGGTCAATGCCCGTGATGCGAAAGACATAGGTCGATCGCGTGTTGTCGATCAGGACCCGGCCGGGCAGACCCACCTGCAGGCCCAGTGTCGCCACCGGAGACTTCAGATCCGACAGCAGTTCCTTTGCGAAGCCGATGTAATTGGCAAGACCGACGAGCTGGCCCATCTGCGGGTTGGAGAGTTCGGGTGCAAAGGTGGCAAAGAGGCCCGCCTTGCCGCCGAGCACCACCGCCGGCAGCGGCTGCTCCATGAGCACGCCGTACTGCGGGTGCGGCAGGCGAACAAACGAGCCGGGCAGATTGTCCAGCCAGGCCCGCGTGAACGTCGCCGACTCACTGATCTGTGCGCTGGAGGTCCACTGGTCAACCAGGATCACCTCCGGGTTGATGCCGTGCTCCGCTTCGATCTTCGCAGCGATCTGCACGAGGGGCGTGGGCTTAAAGTCCGCGGGCAGCTTCTTGAACGACCCGTCGTCCGGCAGGCCCCGCGCATCTTCATTAAGCAGCACGCGCACCTGCTGGGCGATGTCGACGACCTTCTGCTGGGCCCGCATCTCGATGAGCGTCCTGCGGATTTGAATGCGCTGCTGGGCGCTCGGGCCGTTCTGTGGCGTGGGCGCCTGGCCTTCGAGCGTGTTGTCCAGGTCGTAATAGGCCTTGTTTTCGTTGTAAAACGTGATGATCTCGTCGGGCTTGATCTCTTTGTCGACGAGCTGTCGGGCCGCATCGATGGGGATGCGCAGGGCCTCGAGCTTGACGCGGTCCGGCTCGCGGTAGCCCAGGCCGTAGGGCTGGCCGGTGCCCGCTGCGTCGTCGGCATAACGCTCGAAGGTGGCCTTGATGTCCTCGTCGCTGACGGTGACGGTGGCCAGTCGGTCGTCCGCGTCGAGTAGGACAACCGTCAGGTCCAGCTCGGTGAGCTGTCGCTGCAGGAGGTAGCGGACCTGGTTGTCGCTGACCATCGTGTGGCCGGTGATGCGGGCGGCCGGGTCGGAACTGAGGACGCTCATCATGAACTCGCGCAGCAGCATCTCCGGCTGCATGCCGAACATCTCAGCCTGCTGCTGGATCTGCTGGATCTGCGGTTCGATCGCCGCGCGCAAGTCCGCGGCTGCAAAGAGCCTCTGCAATCCCGGGCTGGCGATAGGGCTCGCGCCCTCGGGCTTCTGGAACTCGGTGCCCATCACAAGCTGGCGGTACTGCTCAGCCTTGAGGTACTGCACGCCGAGGTTCAGGAGGTACGCGCCGTTGACGCCGATCTTATTGGCCTCGGCTTCCAGGCTCGTCTCGTCCTGCGCGTTGATGAGCGTAGCGATGAGGTTGAAGGCCTCCTGCTGGCTTGCCCCGAGGTTGTTGTGGTCGGCAGCGCGCTGGATCAGCGCCCAGTGCAGCGCGTCGTCCTGTTCCTTACCCGTATTGGGAATCAGCGCCAACCCCGGCCAAACGACCGGGTCAAGGCCCAAACGACGCATCATCTGCAGGTCACCGGAAACACGCACGAGCTGGTCACGCGTGATCGTCTGATCGCCGTAGACCTTGCCCAGCGTCTGCTTGGACGGGTCGGGCGAAAACTGCTGGGCCGCCTGGGGGATCAGGAACGCCACCATCAGCACGACGCAGAAGACCGCCAGCAGCCACTTCTGGTTCTTACGCAGGAACTTGAGCAAGGTCGCAAACTCCGTGGTTCTTCGGGTCGGATCGATCGCGCCCCAGTCGGACGCGCGGAAGTACGAGTATAGCGGGGATCGCAAAAGCTTGAGGATCGAGGGGGAGGATTGAGGGGCAGAGGCGAATGGCGAAGGGCGAAGGGCCGAGAATTGACTTTACTCGCTCCTCGCTCCTAACTCCTCTCTCCTCACTCCTTGCCCGCCAACTCCCACCAGTCCACCCGCGACACCGCGTCCAGCACCGCCGGCGAGATCACGCCCTGGCCCGGCAAGACCGCCCCGCCCTCGACCTGTGGCACCAGCGCCAGCACCTTCGCCCCCGTCATCCGTTCAATCCACCGCGCATTGCCCGGCCGAGAGGGGTCCGCCGCCATCGCGACCGCCTCGTCCGCCTCGTAACCATTCATCACCACTCCCGCGACCGTGATGCCCGCCTCACGCAGGAGCCGCACCGTCATGGCCGTGTGATTGAGCGTGCCCAGCCCGCACCGCGCTACCACCACCGCCGGCAGCCCGAACAAGCCCGTCTCCAGCCAAGTCGCCCTGGGCTTGGCCGGGTCCAGAGGCACCATCACCCCGCCGGCGCCCTCCACAATCATCGCCTGGCCATACGTCGCCAATTCGTTGAGAGAGCGTTCAACCGCCGCCCAATCCATCGCCACCCCCAACTGCTCCGCCGCCACCGCCGGGGCCAGAGGCTCACGAAAACGGATCGGGTTGATCACATCCAAAGGCAGCCGACAATCCGAAAAGTACGCCAGCGCCTCCGCATCCTCATGCACCAGCCCGCTGCGATCCCTTCGGCAGCCGCTGGCCACAGGCTTACACACCGCAAGCTGCGCGCCCGGCCGCTGCTGACGCATCGCCCACGCGATCGCGCACGCCACCACCGTCTTACCCACCCCCGTGTCCGTGGCCGTCACAAACAGCCCCGGCAGATTGACCCGTATCCTCGGCAACATGCGGGCATCATAAACACCCCCACGCCGCTTGCGGCTTAGCACCCACCCCAACCCAACCCACCGCCCAAACCCAACGCCGTCGCCCAACGTCCGAGAACCGCCCGCGCCCCAAAACCCCACAGATTCATTGCCCTCGACCCCCCGCGCAGATCGATGATGTCTGTTAGGACTCAGCCCTCGTACCACGCCTCAGGAGTGCCCCGATGGTTACGCAGCACGACATCGACGATATCGAATCCGAACTGCATCAACTGCGAACACTCCTCATGACCTCGCGCGAGAAAGTCCGCCCGCGGCTGGACGCCCTGGTCAGCAAGACCGAACAGCTCCAGCAGGTTGGCCGAGGCTCAAACTTCCTGCCCACCATCGACAACGTGCACAAGCTATTGCTCGCCTTCCGCCGCGGCTTTGAAGTCAACGACACGGTCCGCACGATGCGGGCCCATCACTGACAACAGCTCACGGGAGGGCGAGGCTCCTGCCGAGCCGGGAATCTTCTGCGACTTTCGGCTCGGCAGGAGCCTCGCCCTCCCGTTGAGTGTTTGATCTAGGCTCACTCCATGCAAACACACGGCTACGAACGCAGCAAACCCTGGAAACAAGCGCTCGCCCTCATCGACCTCGTCCGCTCGCTGACCGCGGTCTTCGAGAACGACGACCTGGGCCTGGCCGGCAAACTCCGCGCAATCGCCAGCGAGTTGCCCCTGCTCACAGCGCTGGCCTACGAGCAGACCGAGTACGACAAGCTCACCAGCCACGCACAGGCCGTCAACGCCCAGCTCTTCAAGCTCCTGGCCCAGGCCCAGCTCGCTCAGCACCTGAAACTCATCAGCCCCAAACAGCTCATCCAGCTGCGTAAACTCATCGACACCCTCGACGCCACGATGCTCAGCCTGGCCGACGAACTCTTCGAAGACGACGGGCAGAACCAGGCCGCATAGCAACGCGATGACCAATGCCAAGGCACTCTGACTCAGTCATTGGACATTGAGGCTTGGTCATTAGACATTCTAAAGCCCTACAATCCGTCCATGCATCACCAAGCGATCATCATCGGCGCCGGGCCGATCGGCATCGAGCTGCATGTCGTGCTTCGGCGGCTGGGCGTGGACGTCCTGCACCTTGAGGCCGGCAGCATCGGACAGACCATCACCGCCTACCCCAAGCAGGCCCGCTTCTTCTCCTCGCCCGAGCGCATCGCCATCGCCGGCGTCCCGCTCGTCAGCCCCGATCAAGCCAAGGCCAGCCGCGAGGAATACCTCGCCTACCTCCGTGGCGTCGTGCAGCAGTTCAACCTCCCGATCGCCACGCATGAGCCGGTCCGACGCATCTCGCGAGACAGCAACACCGGCCTGTTCACCGTGCAGACCCCCCGCCGCACCGCCACCGCCGAGCACCTCATCCTCGCCATCGGCGACATGCACCTGCCACGCGAACTGGGTATCGCCGGCGAAGACCTGCCGCACGTGAGCCACTACTTCGACGAACCCCACGCCTACTTCAAACGCAAACTCCTCATCGTTGGCGGACGCAACTCCGCCGCCGAGGCCGCCCTGCGCTGCCACCGCGCCGGCGCCCACGTCACCCTCAGCTATCGCGGTGAATCCCTCGACGACAACGGCATCAAGTACTGGCTGCTCCCGGAACTCAAGGCCCTCTTCAAGGCCAACGCGATCCAGTTCCTCCCCAAAACCACGCCAACGAAGATCACCGATACACACGTCGTACTCGACTCAACATCGAACATCGCACCTGGAACATCGAACATCCCATCGGATCACGTCCTCCTACTCACCGGCTACCAGCAGGACAAAACCCTCTTCGAGATGATCGGCATCAACCTCGTCGGAGATAACCGCGCACCATCGTTCGACCCCGACACGATGATGACCAACGTCCCCAACCTCTTCATCGCCGGCACCGCCGCCGCCGGCACGCAAAACCGCTACCGCCTGTTCATCGAAAACTGCCACGACCACGCCACGAAAATCGCCCAGGCCATCACCGGCGAAGAACCCCCTGCCGGGCTGGTCAACCAGGCCGCGAAAACGTATGGCCTGGCGGAGTCATAGCTTTGAATGACCAATGACCAAGCCTAAGTGACCCATGTCAAGGCACGCTGGTTCGTCATTGGTCATTAAACGGAAGCCAGTACCTCGCGCACATCCACCACCCGCATCCCCGCCGCGCGGGCCGACGCGACGCCCGGGTCGGCATCCTCGTAAGCGATACAGCGCGTGGGATCAACGCCCAGCATTTGCGCCGCACGTAAAAACGTCTCGGGGTGCGGCTTATGGTGCATCACGTCGTCGGCCGTGACGATCGCATCAAACAAGTGGCCGATGCCCACCTGCGCGATCGTCTTCTGTGCTGCCATCGTCCGCCCGCCGGTGGCGATCGCCATCGGCAGTTTGCCATGGTTTTCCAGGGCAATCGCGACGATCGGTTCGATCCGCTGCACCTTGTGAAGATGCGGGAAAAATGCCTCGTACTTCCGCTGTGCAAGCGCCTGCCGATCCAGCTCCACCCCCTGCCGGGCGCAGAGCATCTCCACGATCTTCAGCGTCGCCATCCCGCCGCAGGAATAAAACAGGTCCTCAGGAAACGCCAGCCCCGTGCCGGCAAGCGCCTCCTGCCACGCGAGGTAGTGCACCGGCATGGTGTCCGCCAGCGTGCCGTCCAGGTCGAAGATCAAAGCATCAGCGTCCAAGTGAATTTCTCTTTCATCGTTCAGAAGCCCACGCCGTCACGGCGTGGGCTTGGGGTTTTATGCATCATCCGCTGCCACAGGGATCGCCGCCCCACATTCCGGGCAGCTCTCTTTCGAGGCCCGCAGATCATACCCGCACTGCTCGCAGCGCTGCGTCGCCAGCGGCGGTCGGCCGTACATCGTCGGCGCCAGCGAATGCCAGATCAGCCCCACAACAATCAGCCCGCAGCCGATCAGCCAGACCGCTGGCTCAACCCACCAGCACAGGAACAAACACCCGCCCAGGCCCGCCCACGCAAAAACCCTTGGATACAAGCGGTTTTCGACCGGCAGACGCAGGGCCGCGAGGTTCGTGATGCCGTAGTAAATGAGCACGGTAAACGCGGAGAAGGACCAGGTCGTCTTCACATCGCCGATGAGCGTCAGGAGCGCGATCAACAGGCCCACGCCGATGACTGCTGGAACAGGCGTTGTGCCCGCATCATTGACATTCGAAAAGAAGCCCGGCAGGTCGCGTCGCCGACCCATCGCTAACGCGACGCGAGACAGGCCAAGTACGAGGTTGAGCAGGACGCCGAGCATGGCGGTGATGGCGGCGAACGTAATAAGCGTAGACATCCAATCCGGACCATCATTTTTCCAGACTAAGTAAAATAGGTCGGTTTCAAACCCAGATTGAAGATAGTTGTAGCTAACAGAATAAGCCATGACTAACACCGATAATGCAACAGTAAAATATAAAGTGGAAGTAATGATAAGGGCAAGTAATATTGCCTGCGGAATCGTTTCGCTCGGATTTTTGATTTCTTCACCAAGCGTTGCAATTCTTCCAAAACCGGTGAAAGCAACAAATAACAGTGCGGATGAAGATAGTAGTCCATCGGCACCAAATCGCAGAAAGTCTGCCTCACTGATATAGCTCGGACTGCTGATGTAAAATAATGAAAAAGCAACAACTACAATTAGACCTAGAACAGTAAATACAACAAGACAGAAGTTTACAAAAGTACTTCGTCGAATACCACATAGCACCAGTACTGTAATAGATAAAACGACCGCTACGGCGCAAATCGTACGTTCTTTACTTGAAAAGAGCCTGCTTGCAAAAGGAATTAGAAACTCAATTTGGAAAAATAAATAATGTGTTACCCCCAGCGCCGCCGTCGCCGCGCTCGCGCTCTTAGCCAGCAGGAACATCCAGCCCGCGGTGAAGCCGAGTTTGGGGTGCAGGTATTTGTAGGCGTACTCATAAGTTCCACCGGCGACGGGGTGGGCGGCGGCGAGTTGGGCGCTGCTTAAGCC
>JBGSTE010000145.1:0-4634 GCA_041736655.1 Phycisphaeraceae bacterium
TCGCCGGCGGTGGCGATCGAGGCGGTGGTGCGGTCGGTTGATGCGCCGGGGGCGGTAGCGCCGCTGAAGGTCAATTATGCCGAGCAACAGGGCAAGTGGATGCTCACTTACCACACGGGCAAGGCCCGCATGTTCGGCGGGGACTATTTTCACAGCCGGGTCGCGATCCACTACGAGACCACGGACGGTTATATCCTTCAGGCGCAGTGGTACAGCGGGGTTTTGGCCTGCCTGGAGAAACCGCGCTTTTTCACGGCTCTTCATCAAGGGCGGTATATCCAGATGCTCTGGGTCCCGGGGCTTGTGTACGGCACCGGCTCGCTGCGGAAGGATGCTTTGTTTCATCTCACGGAGAAGGGGCAGTTGCAGCCTGTCGCATTCGAACCCGCACCGGTTGGCTACGAACGGCTGAGCAAAGCGAAAACGCCGGGCGCAATCCTGCACGCCGGCGAGGGCGTCTGGAAGGGCGAGCGCAACGTGATCCATCGCCCGACGATCGATTCGCAGGATCAGATGTCGTTCACTTTTTATATCTGGAATGCCGACGACGGCAACGCGAACCCCACCGCCGGCCGGGTGGATGGCACGTACAAGCTGGCCGAAAACGAGAACGGATTCAAGCTGGAGATCGACACTTTCAAGCGGACGGACGTTGAGAAGCCATAGGTGTGTCGCGTGCGTGGGTCCTGCCTGTCCTGTTTCCCGTCCAAGACGATTCGCATACGATTTCACCATGCTCCCAACGGTTCAATCACTCATCGAGCAGGGCATCAGCGACGGGCTTCACCTGGGGGCGCAGGTGTGCGTGTCGCGTGGGGGGCAAATCGTTGAAGAGCTTGCGATCGGTTCGGTAGCCGGGGGATCCGGACCTTCGCTGCGCTCAGGACCGGCTTCTTGGGATGCGGCATCTTCGGGGCAGGCGTTGCCGATTGCTTCTGATTCCATTGCGCTTTGGATGAGTAGTGGTAAGCCCGTGACGGCGGCGGCGGTGATGCAACTGGTGGAGCAGGGAGAGATCGAGCTGGACGACAAGGTAGCGCATTACCTGCCGACGTTTGCGGCTCATGGGAAAGAGTCAATCACGGTGTGGCACCTCCTGACGCACACGGCCGGCATCCGCACGGCCCGGTTCAGTTACCCCGAGGACGACTGGGACACGATCATCGCGGCGATCTGTGATGCTCAGCCCGAAGCGCAGTGGGAGGCGGGCGAAAAGGGCGGGTACCACGCGCAGACGACGTGGTTTTTATTGGGTGAGCTGGTTCGGCTGATCGATGGGCGGGGGATTGATCAGTATGTACGTGAAAAGCTTTTTCTGCCGTTGGGGATGGTGGATTCCTGGATGGGGATGCCCCCGGAAGCTTTTCACTCCTATGTACACAGTGGACGACTGATGGCGATGCCCAATACCAGCGCGGGGCGTTTTGCGGAGAACGAGAAGATGACGGCGCCGTGGAACACGCGGCCTCGGCCCGGGGGCAACTGCATGGGGCCGATCCGCGAGCTGGTGATTTTTTATGAGATGCTGCTGGGCGGGGGCGAGCGCATGGGTGTGCGCATCCTGCAGCCGGGGACGGTCGCGCAGATGACGCACCGCCAGCGGGCGAACATGCATGATGAGACGTTCAAGCAGACGGTCGACTGGGGCCTGGGCCTTGCGATCAACTCTATCCACCACGCGCCCGGAGGTGCGTGGCAGCGCATCCCGTATGGCTACGGGCCTCACGCATCACCCGACACCTTCGGCCACGGCGGGGCACAATCGTCGATCGGGTTTGCAGACCCCAAGCATCAATTGGCGGTCGGGATCGTGTTTAACGGCATGCCGGGCGAGGGTCAGCATGCACAGCGGGTCAACGCGGTATTGGAGGGGTTGTATCGGGATTTGGGACTTTGTGCTTAAATAGTTACATGCGGACAGAGCTTAAAGAATGCGTTGGTTTTGCAATCATTGCCCTGCTGTTATTTTTCATGGCTGTTTTCAGTGGCCATATCGCCTACATAAACTTTGACGATCGGTGGGATACGCCACTACGTCGTTGGAGCGGTATTGCCTTGGCAATACTTCCGTGCGTCGTTGCAACTGTGGGTACTGCTATTTGTATGTGGATCACATGCTCACACCATGCTTATATGAGGTGGGTTTATTTCCCTAGGCTCAAAAAGGGCAAGTGCCCCGTATGCGATTACGACCTGCAAGGAACCATAGCGGCAGGTAATATGGCTTGTCCAGAATGTGGACACAAACCTATCTTTCCCGATCCAGCAGCCGATAGCTGATCGCCTCTGCGACGTGCGCGAGCTGTACCGATTCGCTTGCTTCCAGGTCCGCGATGGTGCGGGCGATGCGGCGGACCTTGTCGTAAGCTCGGGCGGACAAGCCTAGTTCGGTCATGGCCTGTTTCATGATGTCTTTGCCCGCGTCGTCGAGGGCGGCGTGTTGGTCGAGTTCGCGGCCGGAGAGCAGGGCGTTTCGCTTGAGCGGGCCGCCGTTGCGTTTGTATTGGATCGCTCTTGCGGCGAGGACTTGTTTGCGCAGGTCGGCCGAGCTTGATCCGTTGCGTGTTCCGGTGAGCTGCTGGTAGGGGACGCGTGGGACTTCGACGTGGATATCGATGCGGTCGATGAGTGGGCCCGAGAGCTTGGCGAGGTAGCGGTCCATCTCGCGCTGGCCAAAGGCGTCGGCGGGCTTGTCGCCCTTGGGGGTCGGGTTCATGGCGCAGACGAGCATGAATTGTGCGGGGAAACGGATGGACGAGTGCGAGCGGGCGATGGTGACGTGGCCGTCTTCGAGGGGTTGTCGCAGTGTTTCGAGGACGGGCCTTGGGAACTCGGGCACTTCGTCGAGGAAGAGGACGCCGTGATGCGCGAGGGAGACTTCGCCGGGCCGGGGGATGCTGCCGCCGCCGATGACTGCGGCGGGCGAGGCGGTGTGGTGCGGGGTGCGGACGGGTCGCTGGGTGATGAGGGACTGGCCCTTGGGGACCTGTCCGACGGCGGAGTAGATGCGGGTGACCTGGAGGGCTTCTTCGCGTGAGAGAGGCGGGAGGATGCCGGGCAGGGCGCGAGCGGCCATGGTCTTGCCGGTGCCGGCCGGTCCGATCATGGCGATGTTGTGTCCGCCGGCGGCGGCGACGGTCATGGCGCGCTTGACCGCCTCCTGTCCGCGGATGTCGGCGAAGTCGGCCGAGGGCATCGCGGTCTGCAACTGGTGGTCGACATCCAGCGGCGCGACGGGCACAATCTCGTGCTGGCCATTGAGGAAGGACACGACGCTGGCGAGTGTGTCGGCGGGGTAGACGTCGATGCCTTCGACGGCGGCGGCTTCGTAGGCGTTGTCCATGGGCACGACGACGCCGTCGAGCTTGAGCTGTTTGCAGAGTAGCGCCAGATTGATGATGCCCGAGACCGGGCGCACTCGGCCGTCGAGCGCGAGTTCGCCGGCGAACATCAGGCGTTTGTGCCGATCGCCGGAGATGATATGTTCGGCCAGGAGCACACCGATGGCGATGGGCAGGTCGTAGACCGGTCCTTCCTTGCGGATGTCGCCGGGCGCGAGCGAGACAAGCAATCGCGCGAAGGGGAAGGGGTAGCCGGTGTTGGTGACGGCGGCGCGGACGCGTTCGATGGATTCTTTGACGGCGGCGTCGGGCAGGCCGACGATGGTGGTCTTGGGGAAGGCGTCGGCGACGACATCGACCTCGACTTCGCAGGCGATGGCGTCGATGCCTTGGAGAACGAAGCTGTGAGCCTGAGCGAGCATGGCGGGAGTGTAGCAGGGCGTATGGGAGTTTCCATTCGGTGGGGTCGGGTTAAGCCGGTCGTGCGGTCTGCATGATCTGCGGGGGGCGGATTGATGCGGAAAGTGGGTTTTGCGATTTGTCGGCCTGAGGGAAAGGCCGACATACGTCTGGATGCTCAGCCGAAATATCCATCACATGTCCAGCGAGACGCTGGCTGGCCGGGAAATACCGGAGAACCGCCGCGGCGGGCGTTTTGGCCTGGTGGAAGTCAGTTCGGACCTTGGCCGGGTGCTGGACCTGTCGCACTGCGGGGCGATGGTGGCCAAGCGGTGGTTCAAGCGTGTGCCGAGCAAGGGTCCTTTTGCACTGATGATCCGTCACAAGGACATCCGGCTGGGTGTCCATGCACGTCTGGCCCGGAGGCAGAAGATCCGGGGCGTGGGGGTTGTGATTGGGCTTGAGTTTCTGGATGTCACGCCCGAGCAACGCGAGAAGATCAAGGAGATCATCCGCTGCTGCCGGCACTGGAACGTGATCCAGGACGAGCGTGAAGCGGCGTAATGTTCGAGCGAAACCTCGAACGCCGACGGCACGCGTCACAAAACAAAATTGGACAAGTCTACGTCGGCGATGATCGGCGCGACCTGTTCACGCACGAATGCTTCGGTGACATTGAACCGCGTCTGGCCCGCTGCGACGCGCTCGGGGGCGTCGAAGTTCACCTGGTCGAACACCTTCTCGATGATCGTCATCAGCCGGCGGGCGCCGATGTTTTCAAGCTGTGCGTTGGCGCGGGCGGCCAATTCGGCCATCGCTTCGATGCCGGCCGGGTCGAACGTGACCTCCAGACCCTCGACGCCCAGCAGCGCCGCCTGCTGCACGGTCAGCGCG
>JBGSTE010000155.1:0-3302 GCA_041736655.1 Phycisphaeraceae bacterium
GATTCGCCGGCTCGGCAGGAGCCTCGCCCTCCCGTAAGGCTCTATCTCCCGAACATTACGCGAGTGCAAGGTTCATGATGATCAAGCCAAACGTCCGCCCCTGGTTCTGCACGCTGTTGCTGGTGATGTCTGCGTGGTGTACCGCAGCGGCGGATGATGTGCCGTTGTTTAGTGACGACGAGGTGACCTTTTTTGAGACGAAGATTCGGCCGGTGCTGGCTGAGCACTGCTATAGCTGCCACTCGCACGAGGCGAAGAAGCTCAAGGGCGGGTTTTACCTCGACAGCCGCGCGGGCATCCTCAAGGCGGCGCTGGCCGAGGCTGGAAAACCCGAGAAAAGCCTGATGATCGAGGCGGTGCACTACAGCAACCCCGACTCGCAGATGCCCCCGGCCGGGAAGCTGCCCGAGGCGGTCATCGAGGACCTGGAACGCTGGGTTCAGATGGGCCTGCCCTGGCCCAAGGAAGCGGCCCCGGGCGCGGGCGAAAAGTTCGACCTCGATGCGCGGCGGGCCTCGCACTGGGCCTGGCAGAAGCCCAAGCTCACCTCGCCTCTGCCGCAAGTCGCGGGGCTTGATGCCTCGGCCAACGTGATCGATCGCTTCATCGAAACAAGGCTTGCCAAAGAAGGCCTCAAGCCCGGCCCGGTGGCCGACCGCGCGACGCTCATCCGCCGGGTCACGCTCGATCTCACCGGCCTGTCGCCGACACCGCAGGAGATCGACGCGTTTCTCAACGACAAGTCCCCCAATGCGTATGCGAAGCTGGTTGATCGTCTGCTCGCTTCGCCGCGTTATGGCGAGAAGTGGGGGCGACATTGGCTGGACCTGACGCGTTATGCCGAGAGCTACGGCCACGAGTTCGACTATACGATCCCCGACGCCTGGCACTACCGCGACTACGTCATCCGTGCGCTCAACGACGATGTGCCTTACGACCGCTTTGTGAAAGAGCACCTGGCGGGCGACCTGATCGAGCCACGCATCCACCAAGAGACGCAGGTCAACGAAGCGATCAAGGCCACCGGCTGGTGGTTCCTGCACGAGCAGACGCACGCGCCGACCGATGTCCGCCAGCACGAGTCGGACCGCATCGACAACCAGATCGACGTGCTCAGCAAGACGTTCCTGGGTGTGACGGTCGCGTGCGCGCGTTGTCACGACCACAAGTTTGATGCGATCAGTGATGAAGACTACTACGCGCTGGCGGGCTACATGCAGAGCTCGCGGCAGCAGATCGCGTACCTGGACCCGCAGGGCAAGATCGATGCGAAGATGAGCGAGCTGCGCGCGATTCAATCGCAGGGCCAGCGCGAGTTTGATGCGCTCAAGACAGAGATGCGTCAGCCGACGAAGATCGAGCACGACGCCTCGCGTTTATTGTCGGATTTCAATGATGGCACGTTCAAGGGCTGGTACACGACCGGCTGGGCGTGGGGTGATCGGCCGACGGTGCCCGGGCAGTGGGATGCACGCAGCGCCAAGGCCGCGGCCGTGCTGCCGGGCGTCGCGCACAGCGGGCTGTTGGGTGACAAGGCGGTGGGCACGCTGCGCAGCCCCGAGTTTGATCTCGCGGACAAGCAGGTCTGGGTCCGCGTCTACGGCAAGGGCGAGCTCCGCGTGGTCCTCGATGGCTACACGGTCAACCTGTTTAATCAACTGCTTTATGAAGGCTTCAAGACCGGCGTTGATACCAAGGGCAAGTGGCAGTGGGTGTTGTTGCAGGATCGGCGAAACCTCTTTGCCGGTAAGGGACAACACCGCGCGTTCCTTGAAGTGATCGACGACGATGCCGACGCGTTTCTCGTCGTCGACGAGGTGCGCTTAGGCGGCGACAAGGCCCCGCCGGAGAATGATTCGCCGCTGGAGGCAGCATCGGTTTCGCCTGAAAAAGAAGCGATTTTCGCACAGTTCACCCAGCAGATGCTTGATGCCTCGGCCAAGCTGCCCAACCCTCAGCGTGTGCTTGCGATCACCGATGGCAGTGGCGAAGACAGCTATGTGCACCTGCGCGGCTCGTACAAGGGGGTCGGCCAGACGATGCCGCGGCGCCTGCTCACAGCGCTCGGTGGCGAGGCGATGCCCACACTCGCCGAGCTAGACGGCAGCGGCCGGGCACAACTGGCGTTGGCGGTTGTCGATCCGAGCAACCCGTTGACGGCGCGGGTGCAGGTCAACCGGCTCTGGCATCACTTGTTTGGCGCAGGCATCGTGCCGACGGTCGACAACTTCGGGTACCTGGGCCTGCCGCCGAGCCATCCGGAGCTGCTCGATCACCTCGCGGTCTTGTTCATGCAGGACGACGCGTGGTCCAACAAGGCGATGATCAAGCGGATCGTCATGAGTAAGGCGTATCAACGCAGCAGCGACCGCACGGACCCCGCGGCCGAGTCGATGGACCCCAATGACATGCTGCTGCACCGCCAGCGGATCCGGCGGTTGACCGCCGAGTCGATCCGCGATTCGATCTTGTTTGTTGCGGGCTCACTGAACGAAAAGCAGTTCGGCCCGCCGGTGAATGTGCACCTCACCGAGCAGATGCAGGGCCGAGGCCGACCCGGCCAAGGCCCGCTCGACGGCCAGGGCCGACGGAGCATCTACATCAGTGTCCGTCGAAACTTCCTTTCGCCGATGATGCTGACTTTTGATGTGCCGATCCCCTTCAGCACGGTCGGCGCGCGGAACGTGACGAATGTCCCGGCCCAGTCGCTGGCGCTGCTCAACGACCCGTTCGTGCACGACCAGGCGGACAAATGGGCCGCGAAACTTGTGAAGGATGGGTCGGCGAGTGTGGCGTCCCGCATCGACGCGATGGTGCTGTCGGCCCTCGGCCGCGCCCCGACTCCGGCCGAGCGCGAGGCGCTGGCGGGCTTTGTTGCCCAGCAGTCGGCATCGCTGAATCTCAACGAGCAGCAGGTCTTGACCGACCCCCGGCCATGGCGCGAACTGTGTCACACGATCTTCAATCTCAAGGGTTTTATCTATGTTCGCTGAGCACGGCATAGAATTGCGTCGGCGACTGGATTGGCCCCCTCGCCCTTCCAGGGAGAGGGCTGGGGTGAGGGTCCAGCCTTCTATTCCCTAAGAAATCAACGAAATACCGTGATTTGTTTTCGCCCGACCCTCACCCCCCGCCCTCTCCCTAAGAGGGCGAGGGAGCCCAAGCCAGAACCAGACCATCTTTAACACCCCTTGGACCTGTCCATGCCCCACCACTGCAACCATTACATCCCGCGACCGTTGACCCGGCGAGACATGCTCGTCCGCTGTGCGGCGGGCTTCGGCGGCGTCGCGCTCGCGGGG
>JBGSTE010000180.1:0-3200 GCA_041736655.1 Phycisphaeraceae bacterium
CGGCGGCGCTGGCGCTGGCGATGCAGACGGTCGGCCGCGAAGACCTCAACGAGAACATCCGCACCCTCAAGAAGCTGTTGGACGGCGAAACGCGCGTGCGCTACCTCAAGTACCCGCGCGACAAGTTCGGCAAGAAGATTCAGGACGCCGATTCGGTCTGGGTTGAAGAGGACGTGTCCCAACTCATGCACCCGGCCCGCGGCTACGCGACGGTCGCGATGGGCCTGATGCTTCAGCGGATGAACCCGCAGACCCGGCTGGGCAAAGAACGGCCGCTCGTACTGACTTCCAAAGCGCAGCAGGCCAACTACGTCGAAGAACTGAGCCGGGAGCTGATCAAATCGCTTGCCAGCACGCGCGAATTGGCCGACATCCGCTGCGGCGCGGCGATCGCGATGGGGCTCAGCGGCATCGACGCGTTCCGCCAGCCGCTGCGTGAAGCGCTGATGGGTTTGGGCTCAGGCGACTCGGCGCTCTATGGCTACATCGTCGAGGCGCTGGCGATGCTCGACGACCCCGAAGTGCCCGCGCTGGTCGAGAAGTACCTGACGCACTTCGGAGAGGCTCGCGATGACAACGACATCCTCGGCCGGCGTGCGCTGGCGTCGGCGCTGATCTTCAGCAGCCACACCACGCCAGAGGTCGATGCGATGATCCAGAAGGTCTGGAGCAACGACCCGTGGGTCGGCCTGGAGCTCGCGCGTTCGTCAGCGGTCAAGGGCGACGGCAAGCTTATCGGCTACCTGCTTGAACAACTCGGTAACAATCGGCTAGCCACCGCCGCGGCGATGTCGCTGGCCCAGGTCGTCGACACGCAGAGCCCGTATCGCCTGTCGGGCCTGGTCATCGGCAGCAACTACACGCTCGACTACCGCACGCCGGTGGACGTGGCTTGGAACCCGTACAAGCCCGGCGACCAGGAGCCGCTGCCGACCCGACAGGTCCCGGGTTTCGAGAGCACCTACCTGTCGCACGTACTGCTGCTGTACCGTATGCCTGCGGGCGATCCACCGGCGGTCATCAATAACGACGACAGCGACGGCATCGGACAGTTCATGTTCCAATACTTCGAGAAAAAGGCCGAGAAATAAGCCGTGTAGGTTGGGCCTGATTCGTCGGTCAATGCGTCTGGTAGCGATCGCCGTCCCTGCTCACGCCGTGGCGGTTGGCGGCGCGGTGCTCGAGCACGTAGTAGACGGTTTCGACCGCGTCGGGCATGCCGATCGCCTTGGCCAGTTCCTCGGCGGTGAACAGGCGGTCCGGATGCGCGATAAGGGCCGCCAGCGCCTTCTGCTGCACATCGAGCACGACGCCCGCGGCCTTCTTGCCCGCTTCGACGCCCGGCTGGTGGTACGCGTTGACGTTCACCAGTTCCGCATACAAGCCCGTCGCCCGTTCGTAGAGCGCGATCACCGCGCCCAGCGACCGCGCATCGAGCCGATCGAGTGTCAGCGTCAGGCTTGCCCGGCCCGACTCGTACAGGGCCGACCGCGTGCCCTGCCAGAACCCGCTGAGGTAGTCGCCGCTGGTCACGCCCTGCTCAACTTCAAGCGGTGCCTTGGCGGGCTTGTTCGTCAGCGCCGCGTCCTGCAGGACCACAAGGAATGTCGCGAAGAAGTTGTTCAGGCCATCGCGCAGTTGCTGCACGTAGGCGTGCTGGTCGGTTGAGCCCTTGTTGCCGTAGACCGCGATGCCCTGGTTGACTTGCTTGCCATCCAGGTCCAGCTCCTTGCCCAGCGACTCCATGATGAGCTGCTGGAGGTAGCGCGACAGCAGCAGCAGCCGGTCCTTGTACGGCAGCATGACCATGTCCTTGAGGCCCTTGCCCTTGGTCTGGTGGTGCCACATCAGCGCCAGCAGCGCCGCGGGGTTCTGGTTGATCGTCTTGTCGCGGGTGATCCTGTCCATCTCGGCAGCGCCGTCGAGCAGCGCGTCGATGTCCAGTCCCTGCAGCGCCGCCGGCAACAGGCCCACGGCGCTCATCACGCTCGTGCGTCCGCCGACCCAGTCCCACATCGGGAAGCGCTTGATCCACTTGTTTTTCTTTGCAAATTGATCGAGCTTGCTGTCCTCGCCGGTGATGGCCACCGCGTGCTTGGCGAAGTTGAGGCCGGCCTTGTCGTAGGCCGCCTGGGTCTCGAGCATGCCGTTGCGCGTCTCGGGCGTGCCGCCGGACTTGGAGACCACCAGCACGAGCGTGCTCTTGAGCCTGCTCTTAAGCGTGGTGAGCACGCGGTCGATGCCGTCCGGGTCGGTGTTGTCCATGAAGTGGACGCGGAGCTTGTCCTTCTTGCCCAGGCCGTCGGCGACGAGCTGGGGCCCCAGCGCCGAGCCGCCGATGCCGATCTGTAAGACGTCGGTGAACTTCTTGGCCTTGGCCGGCGCGACCTTGCCGGCGTGCACATCGGCCGCGAAGGACTTGATCGAACGCAGCGTCTGCTTGATGGCCTTGCCGATCTCGTCGGTCGGCGCCAGCGACGCGTTGCGCAGCCAGTAGTGCCCGACCATCCGCTGCTCGTCGGGGTTGGCGATCTCCCCAGCCTCGAGCCCGGCCATCGCGTCAAAGGCCCGCTGGATCGGCCCCTGCATCTGCTTCATGAACGCCGGCGTGAACGGCACACGCGAAACATCCAGCGAGATCCCAAGCGTCGGACAGTCGCACAGATTTTCCTGATAGCGTCGCCAGAGTTGTTGTGCGTTCATGGTGTGTCCTGTTGTTCAAGCGGTGCAATGTTATTGATTCAGAAGTAGGGCAGACATTCCTGACTGCCTCAGCATTCAAAGAAACACGTATTCCGTTATCGACTCAAATCCTCGAACGGGATAATGTCCTTCTCATTGCCCGGCCGAACGAGCAGTCGATGGCGGATGTTCTGCGTGGGGTTGAAAAACTCCGCGAGCACCAGCGGCTGGGTCTGGTCGGGGTTCAGGAACGTGCCGACGGGGTAGGGTTCCTCTTTGGCGTTGATGAAGTCGGTCAGTTTCCGGAGGTTATCGGTGCCGATGATGACCGTGCCGCTGTCGGCGACGTACTGGCGGTTGAGCCAGAGCTGCATGCCCGCGTAGCTGGTCGCGGTGCGGTTGACCAGGCGCACCTTGTCGCCGCTGCGGACGAGCAGGACGTCCAGGTCCGGGCCATGCGGCGCATTGGCGGGGTAGTTCAGCTGGGCCAGGCGTTTAACCGTCTGCGGCGTGGCGGT
>JBGSTE010000196.1:0-1932 GCA_041736655.1 Phycisphaeraceae bacterium
CCACGAGCAGCCAGAGGCCTGCGATGGCCGCCCAGCCGACGCCCCGGTAGGCCGCCAGGGCCTGCGTCGCCGACGGTGCGGGCTCTGACAAGGTCTTGCGTCGTTTTCTCATCGCGTGATCCACCCATGATTTAGGTTATCGGGGGCCTGGCCAAACTGCGGGCGCAGCGCCTCCCCGGTGACATTCCTTGGTCATCGGCAAGCGGATGATCGGCGGGTCAAAGATGGGTCGACGCAGGGGTTGGCTTGATCCGTGTTCATACTTTGTTTGTTGCCTTGATTTCCAGAGCGCGTGCGGACAGGTCCCTAAGATGCATGCAGTGAGCTGTTTGAATGCGAGTGTTGTCGGCCTGGTGTTTGTCCTGAGCGTGAGCTCGGTCGATGGGCTCGAACTGGATTCAAACAACGTGCCGGACCCGCGTTTGCAGCCGGACAAGCGGATCGAGACCGAAACCGCGCTGGGTCAATTCTCCGTTGGCGTTGCGGGGCTGACCGAGCATGCGAAGCTGCGGTCAACCACGGGGGATATTGAGTTTGGAACGTTGTACCGTGTCGAACTGGACGCGGACTTCCCGCGTGTGCTCGAGTTGCGGCCGTTCGTCTTTAACCGGATCGAATCGACGGAGACGACGTATTACGAGTCGCTGGGCGTTGGCGTGGGTCTGCGCGCAAGCCTGAGGGAGAAATATGAACAGAACAACTGGTTTATCCGACTGTCGATTCTGACGCCGACGGATGTGTACATCGAACGCTACAGCCAGACGCGCACCGCAGACTCAGTCGTTGAATTGTTCGCGGGTTTTGAAATCCCGCTCAACGGGGAGGCTTCGGATCGGGACTTACGGCAGCGCGTCACCGGGCCGAGGGTCATCCAACTGGGTGTGTCGCCGGTGCTGTTCGCCGGCGCTGAGACGATCAATCCGCAGGTACTCGGCAAGGTGCACGCGTTGATGATCGGGGCCTACCTCGAGCGTGTGAAGCTCGTGGTGTACGGCCAAGAGACGCGGCGGACGCCGATCGCTTCGGATTGGCCGGTGATCCGCCTGATCGAAGCGGTCACGGATGAGCAGTTGACCGAGGCGCAGTGGCTGGAGCTGCAAACCCAGGTAATCGCTGAGCCCGCACAACGCGCCGCGCGCAGGCAGGCGATCGTTGCCGATATCCTCAGGCGCGGGCTGACTGCGATGATGCGTAAGCCGTACCCGCTGATCTTTGAGCCTGTGGATTTGCGTGCTGATGCGCTCGGCCAGGAAGGTGTGAGCGATTTATGCGTCGCCCGTGTGTCGCGGCCCGGCATGGGCCCGATCAACGCGAACGACCCGCTTGATAGCGACGCGATGATCGAAAACTACATCGCTTACGCCATCGAGCGCGTCGAGTAGTGCGGGCGATAAGGACGTTGTGACTTAGTCCGCAGGTGTCGGGATTGGAGTGCCCGGCGTGCCCGCCTGGAAAAAATACGCGCGGTACTCGTACCAGTGCTGGGTTGAGTCCATGCTCCGTCGTTCGTCGTAATACGAGCCGTCGCTCTTGCTGTAACGCCGGTAGCTCTGCGTATCACGCTCGACGGTCGAATTGAGGTACGAAAAGTTGTAGAGCACCAGCGTCGCGCCGAGCTTTCGCCCCGCGTCGGCGGCGACGTCATCCCGCAGCGGCGCGGCCGACACAATCGTCGAACTGCCCAAGAGCTGCTGACTGGCCTTGGCGTCTTCCAGGGCCTGGTCAAAGCTCCGCATCTGCAAGGGGTCGGCCCGGTTGGCGCCGATCACCGCCACCGGCGCGTTTTCAGGCAGCGGGCCCGCCCCCTGCCCGGTGAAGCCGGTGACGTACGGGTTCGTGCAGCCGGTCATCAAAAGGCCGGCCAGGAGCAGCGTCGCGATCTGACAGGGCATATTTCGCATGAATGGATTGTAATGGCATCGCGGTTGGGTG
>JBGSTE010000210.1:0-4744 GCA_041736655.1 Phycisphaeraceae bacterium
GGAGGCGATCCGCCTGCTGCTGCAGGCCCACGAGCAGTCGGGCCAGTACCGGTACAAGGTCAAGGCCGGGGACGTGAAGCTCAAGCAGATCAACCGCGTGCTGCGGGTCTTGAGCGACAAGGTCAAGGCCGGCGACGAAGAGGCGAAGGCCAAGCTTCAGGATGGCTTGAAGAAACGGCTGGTCTTTGAGCTTCAGGAGTTCACCGAGCGGGCCCGGAACTACCCGACGGACCTGCGGCTGAAGTTCGAGCTTGGCCGACGGCAGTACCAGACCGGCCATGTCGACGACGCGATCGGCAACCTGCAGGAAGCGACGCGTGAGCCCAAGAGCCGGTCGCTGGCGCACCTGTACCTGGGCCAGTGCTTCATGCACAAGGGCTGGGCCGACGAAGCGATCAGCACGCTGCAGCGGGGTATCGAGCAGCACCCGGTCAACGACGACAAGACCGCCAAGGACCTGCGTTACGACCTGATGGTGGTGAAGACCAAGCAGGCCCAGGCGAACAAGGATGTCGAGCTGGCCCGCCAGGCTCAGAACCTCGCGTCGGAGCTGCTGCAGATCGACATCAACTACAAGGACATCCGCCAGCAGATGGACGAGATCCGCAAGGTAGTGGATGCGCTCAAGTGATATGGGATGGCGGATGTGAGATGGCGGATTGCGGATTGCGGATTGCGGATTGATAATGAGGTCGCCGGCGCACGGGTGCTGGCGATTTTTTCTTGATACAGAGCCCTGCCTTGAACAATCCGAAATCCGAAATCCGACATCCGACATCGAACAAAGCCTTGGCGATCATCCCCGCGCGGATGGCGTCGACGCGGCTGCCGGGTAAGCCGCTGCTGGCTCAGACGGGTAAGCCGTTGATCCAGCACGTGGTCGAGAATGCACAGCGGGCCAAGTCGCTGAGCCGCATTATTGTCGCCAGCGATGACCGGGTCATCATCGACATGGTCCGTTCCTTCGGCGGCGAGGCGATCCTCACCGGGCCACACCCCAACGGCACCAGCCGCATCGCCGAAGCATTAAGGCTGATCGAAGCCGATGCGTTAAACCCCCAAACCCTAAACCCTAAACCCCAAACCCTGCACGACCTCATCGTCAACGTGCAGGGCGACGAGCCGGAGATCGATCCGCAGGTGATCGATGCGCTTGTCGCGGGTCTTGCGGCCGACGACACCGCGCCGATGGCGACGCTGTGCTCGCGCTTTGGTGAGGATGAAGACCCCAGCGACCCGAACATCGTCAAGCTCGTGCGTGGCGTCACCGGCCGGGCGATGTATTTTTCGCGCTCACTGATCCCGTTTGATCGGGACGCGGGGGGCAAGAGTGCTAAGCCGCAAGCGGCTTTATGGAAGCATCCGGGGTTGTACGCGTATCGCCGGTCGTTTTTGCTGGATGTCTATCCGACGTTGTCGCCTACGCCGTTGGAAGAGATCGAAAAACTCGAGCAGCTCCGCGTCCTGGAGCACGGCCACGCCATCGCCGTCATTCAAGCCAACGCCCCGCGTCCGGGCATCGATACGCCACAGCAGTACGCGGCGTTTGTGAAAAGGTGGCAGTCGCAGTAGTACCCACAATACTCTGGATCGGACTGTATTTGGCCGATATCATTAAAGCATGACTGCCACGCAGACAATAACCGTCGAACAATTGCTGGCTCGGCCGCGCGGGTCTGATCGTTGCGAACTCATAAGAGGGGAGTTGATCGTCATGACCCCACCCGGTGGAAATCACGGTCTGATCACGATGGAGATCGCATTCGCCGTCCGTACCTGGGCCCAGTCAAACGGCGGGAGGGTTTACGCGGCAGAAACGGGCTTTGTACTTGAGCGCAAACCTGACACCGTACGAGCCCCTGACGTAGCCTACATCTCAAAGAGTCGTCAGAACGAAGCCCGATCCGAGAAGTACGTCCCGATCGCCCCCGACTTCGTCGCCGAGGTCATTTCCCCCAACGACAAGGCCGAGGAAGTCGCGGCGAAAGTGCAGTGGTGGCTTGACCACGGCGTACGCCTGGTCTGGGTCGCCGACCCCGCCAACCGTTGTGTCACCGCCCATCTACCCAATGGCGATGCCCACGTCTATCGCGGCAATGACACGATCACCGGCGGGGATGTCTTGCCGGGCTTGAGCGTGGCGATCGCCGACCTCTTTAAGTGATAACGCCGCCCTGCTGTATTGACCCCATTTGAACGCGGGATTCGTGAAGCCAAACCGCGTCGATCCGGGACGAATGTCATACAGCCGTCCAGGGGTCACTGGGTCCAATCGGGCCCGCTGGAGTTGCCCAACTCACTGAAGATGGCATCCAGCTCAGCCATCACATCCGGGCCGAGCAGCAGGATGCGCTGAAAATTTTTCCCGAATGCTTCCTGTGCCTTGTTCAGACGTTCTTCGTGCTTCTCGAGGATCGCTTTAAAAGCTTCTTCCGTAGGCTTGCCCATCTCTTTGGCCTGCACATCCAACTCCGCTCGGGCCTCGCCGAGTTCTTTAATCTTTGGCCCGGCCTGCTTGGCCGACTCTGCGTCCTTGATGTCGGCCAGCACGCTGTTCATCGATTCCATGTTCTCGATGTACTTGACCATCACATCCTCATGGCTGCTGCCGCCACAGCCCACCATCGTCAGAAGCATCAGGGTGGTTACGATCGTGCCAACGTATCGAAGCATCGGGTTCTCCAGAAAATCGTGTGGGTCTATGGGTATCCGCGATCGAAACCCGCGCTAAAGGATAGCGTGTAACCCCTGCGTGCATCCCGGTTAAGCGCGTAGATTTTCCTGGTCCCCCGGCCGATCGTTCCCCTTCGGGCAGTTAGCCCCCTTGTCCCGGACCGGCTGGCGCGGTACAGTGGGACATGCCCCACTCGCATCCTGAACCTGTTTCCGATGCCACACAGGGCCTGCTCGAACAGGCCGGGCATCAGTCTCAGGAATCCGAATTCTTCAACCCCATCCCGCCGGGCTATGTCCGGGGTCGGCATAAATACGTCGTCGTGCTCGGCACGGTGATGTCCGGCCTGGGCAAGGGGATCTTCTCCTCCTCGCTTGCCAAACTTCTCAAAGACAAGGGCCTGCGCGTCGCTCCCATCAAGATGGAGGGCTACCTCAACATCGACTCGGGCACGCTCAACCCCTACCGCCACGGCGAGGTGTTCGTCCTGGACGACGGGCTCGAGACCGACATGGACCTGGGCACCTACGAGCGGATGCTCGACCAGAACCTCACGCGCGACAACTACACGACCTCCGGCCAGGTCTTCCGCACCGTGCTCGACAAGGAGCGCAACGGCCAGTACCTGGGCCGGGACGTGCAGATGATCCCGCATGTCACCGGCGAGGTGAAGTACAAGCTGCGCGAGCTGGCGGTCAAGCAGCGGGCGGATGTTGTCTTCGTCGAGGTCGGCGGGACGGTGGGCGACCACGAGAACGCGTTCTACATCGAGGCGCTGCGTCAGCTTGCGTTTGAAGAAGGCCCGGGGAGTGTTTGCTACGTTGCGCTGACGTACATCATCGAGCCGCCGGCGCTGGGCGAGCAGAAGAGCAAGGCCGCGCAGCTTGGCTTGAAGAAGCTGATGGAAGCGGGCATCCAGCCGCACCTGATCGCCTGCCGATGCCAGAACCCGGTGCAGCACGGCGCGCGTGAGAAGGTCGCGATGTTCAGTAACGTGCCGGTCGAGCGGGTGTTCTCGATGCACGATCGGCCGTCGATCTACATGATCCCCACGGAGATGCGCGACGCGGGCGTGGACCGGCACATCCTCACGCTGCTGAACCTGCACGAACGCGTGAACGTCGCCAACGAAGACCGCGAGCGCGAACGCTGGCTGAGCTTTGTCAACAAAGTCACCAGCCCCCGCAAGTACAAGGCCCGCATCGGCGTGACCGGCAAGTACGCCTCGCTGCGCGACGCCTACGCCTCCATCGACAAGGCCATCGAACACTGCGGCGCGGCGCTGAACGCCCAGATCGAACTGGTCTGGATCGACGTCACCAAGGAAGACGACGCCCGGCTTGTCCAGCAGCTCGAATCGGTTGATGGCGTCATCGTCCCCGGCGGCTTCGGCCACCGCGGCACCGAAGCCAAAATCGCCTGCGTCCGCTACTGCCGGGAGAACAAGCTGCCTTACCTGGGGATCTGCCTGGGCTTCCAGATGGCGGTCATCGAGTTCGCTCGCAACGTCTGCGGGCTTAAGGACGCCGTCTCCAGCGAGTTCGCGCCCGCCAGCTCGCAGCGCGTCATCGACATCCTGCCCGAGCAGAAAAAGATCGAGGGCTTGGGCGGCAACATGAGGCTCGGTGGCAAAGATGTCCTCATCAAGCCCACCACCCTCGCCGCCAACCTCTACTACAACACCCGCGCGGGCAAGCACGACCGGCATCGGCCCTTCAATATCCGCGAGCGATTCCGTCACCGCTTTGAAGTGGACCCGGCCTACATCCAGACGCTCGAGGCCCACGGCCTGGTCTTCTCCGGCCGACACCCCGAGCAGCCCATCATGCAGGTGCTCGAACTGCCCCAGACCCACTCGATCAACGCCGAGCACAACGCCTACTTCCGCGAACACGGCGGGCACCCCTACTTCATAGGTGCCCAGTTCCACCCGGAACTACTCAGTAGACCCCTGAACCCCGCGCCGATGTTCATGGGACTGGTCGCCGCGGCCGTGCAACACGCCAGCCCCAGCCTGCCTGCCCGGGAGATCGCCCCCCGCTGGCTGCCGGACCCCGAGAACGACCGCCC
>JBGSTE010000488.1:0-2773 GCA_041736655.1 Phycisphaeraceae bacterium
CTGTCCACCCAGATCGCCATGATCCTCATGGGTAAGACCAAGCCCACCTACACCCCGCACCACGACGTGGGCGACTTTGTCGTCGTCACCAACGCCCAGAAGATCAAGGTCACCGGCAAGAAGCTGGATCAGAAGACCCAGGAACACTTCACCGGCCACCCGTCGGGCCGCAAGGTCCGGACCTTCCGCCAGGTCATGGCCAAGCACCCCGAGCGACTGATCGAAGAGTCGGTCCGCCGCATGCTGCCCAAGAACAAGCTGGGCACGAAGATGCTCGCCAAGCTCAAGGTGTACGCCGGTGCCGAACACCCGCACGCCGCACAGAACCCCCGGGCCCTTTCAGCGCAAGGCGCCTGATCCCCCTTCACCAGACACCCACCACCTGAGTTGCAGGTTTAAGACATGAGCGAAGATTTTGACATCGACATCGAGATGCTGGACGCCGACGAACTGACCGCCACGGTCAAGACCGCTCCCGCTCAGGTGCGCCAGCCCCGCCCGCTGGCCGAGCCCGCCAAGCCCGACGCCGGCGGCTACATCTGGGGTACAGGCCGACGTAAGACGGCGGTAGCCCGTGTGCGTGTCAAGCCCGGCAGCGGCAAGTTCCTGATCAAGGGCAAGGAAGTCAACGACTTCTTCTCCGAGCCCCAGCACCGCGCCCAGTGCCTGGCGCCGCTCAAGGCCACCGGCATGGAAGGCAAGCTCGACATCTTCGTCACCACCACCGGCGGGGGCATCACCGGCCAGGCCGGCGCTGTCCTGCTGGGCCTCTCGCGTGCACTGAAGGGCTATGACCCGACGCTCGAACAGGCCCTCCGCGACGAAGGCTACCTGTCACGCGACTCGCGTAAGGTCGAGCGTAAGAAGTACGGCCAATCCGGCGCCCGCCGTCGCTTCCAGTTCTCCAAGCGCTAAGCTTCAATCGTTATTCTTGTTACTCTTGAAGCCCATGCCGTCACGGCGTGGGCTTTTTTTTTTGATTTCGATGAATCTTGAGGTGATGCGATGCCGACCTGCCCCTGGGCCATCAACGAACCCGAGCGGACGTACCACGACAGCGAGTGGGGCCTGCCGATGCACGAGGACCGCGTGCTGTTTGAGTTCATCACACTCGAAGGCGCGCAGGCCGGGCTGAGCTGGTCAACGATCCTGAATAAGCGCGAAGGCTACCGCAAGGCGTTCTGCGCTTGGGATATCGAGCAGGTCGCCCGATTGAACAAGCGATCGATCGACAGGCTGGTGGGCGACGCATCGATCGTGCGCCACCGCGGGAAGATCGAGTCCACCGTCGGCAATGCGAAGGCGGCGCTGAAAGTCATCGAAGCGCACGGCAGCCTGGACGCGTATCTCTGGCGATTCGTCGACGGCAAGCCGATTGTGAATCAACGCCAATCGATGGCCGAGGTCCCGGCAAAGACAGCCGAGTCCGACGCGATGAGTAAGCAGCTCAAGCGTGACGGCTTCAAGTTCGTCGGCTCAACGATCTGCTACGCCTTCATGCAGGCGGTGGGCATGGTCAACGACCACCTGGTGAGCTGCCCGCGCTGGCGGGTTTGTCAGAGCACGACGCGTTAGCGAGTGACCATAGCCGCCGCGTAACACGCGGGAGTCGAGTCTTCGAAATCGTGTGATGGCAAATGATGCTGACCCGACCGCAAGCGCGTTGCAATTTGACCCCCGCGTGTTACGCGGCGGCTATGGTCACTTGCTTAGGCCTGTTGCTCTGAGGTCATTCCGCGCTTGACCGCGGACATTTCTCCGCGCGGCGTGACGTGGCCGCCGCGGAGCATCAGGGTGACCAGGGCGATCAGGATGGAGAACGTGAAGCCGAAGGCCAGGATCGTTGCTGCGCCCTTGAGGCCGATGAGTTCGAAGAAGCCCCCGGCCGTGGGGTCCGGGCCGACAGCGAAGAGCACGTCCACCGGCTCGAGCTCGGCCAGGGCCGCCTGCTCGACCGCCTGTCGTCGCGATTCTTCGTACGCTTTGCCGGCCTCGCTTTGCATCTGTTTTTTGTCGGCCTTGCTCAGCTCCGCCGGGATCACCACGTCGCCGGGCTTGAGCGAAACAGAGTCCTTGTACTTGAGCACGATGCGATAGTCGCCGGCCGCGTCGGCGTCGAAGACCCAGGCGCTGTGGCCCTGTCGGCCGGCCACGTCGTACGCGATCACCAGGTCACGGGTCGGCACGCGCTTGTCAACCACTTCGCCGACGCCCGGCAGACGGACTTCAGCCGCTTGACCGCTATCGACCCGCGTCACGGTGCAGGTCATCGACGGCGTGTCAAAGGTCGTCCAGATCTGTCGGCGGGGTGTATCGAACGCCCGGTCGCCGAGTTTCCCCTTGTTTTCGTAGAAGAGATTGATCTTGCCCGGCGTGTCGACCGTGACGAGAAAGCCCGCATCGTCGGTCGGGCCGACGAAGCGTGGCATCGGCTCGAGGCGTTCGCGCATGCGTTGGGATTGATTGAGCAGCACGGCGAGGAAGAGGCCGACGGAGCCGAGCATCAGCAGAAGAGACAGCGCGTACCATCGGCGCGAGGGCCGGCGGCGGGGCGGAGCGGTCAGTGGATCGGGTCGGTCATCCATGGCAGGGCAATCATAGCCAGGGACTCAGGGATTGCCGCTAGGCTCAAAGAAAAAGCTGCGGGTGATGTCGTCCTCGGTCTGCCACTGGCCGTCGGGCCCGGCGGACTTGAGGTGGATGAAGGAGCCTGCCGAGGGCGCGTAGCGCATCGGGTTGTTCCACGGGTCGACGAGGTCGCGGATCGTGCCGG
>JBGSTE010000491.1:0-1170 GCA_041736655.1 Phycisphaeraceae bacterium
CCGGCGTGGCCGACCCAGCCGCCGGTGAAGTCCGGCAGTCCCGCGACTTTGGCCAGTTGCAGGCCGTCCGTGAGTTGCTGCATCTGCGCGAGCGGATCGTTGCATGTGCTGGGCTTGTTGTTGGCCGGGGTCTTGTGGTCACGCACCTGCAGTTGGTTGCCGCGTGCGATGACTTCGACAACGGGCTGGGCGCCGAGGTAGCTGTAGCGCGCGGCGCGGTTGCCGCCTTCAACTGATTCGAGCAGGAAGCTCGGCGCCAGGCGATCGTCATGCCGGACCAGTCGGCGGTAGGCGAGCACGGGCGTGAGCGCGTCGCCAAAGAGCCGGCGAAAGACGGGGATGAGTAGCGAGCCTGTGGCTTGGCTGGCGAGTTTGCGGAAGGTGTCGGCGTCGGGGATGGCGTGCATTGGAGTGGTGATGCGGATTTTTGATTTTTAAAGTTAGATTTAAGACTTGGGTGGGCCGTTGACTCGTTCGCGATCATCCTTCATCGTGGTGTTGCAAATAAACTTACTCGCTGCTTATGTCGTTCGAATGGGTCTATCTCTGAGGGAGGGGATCGGTTGATCCACCATCCGCACGCCTACATGTGAAATCCCGTATCCCACATCCGCGATGCGCGTTATGTTATACCGGATCGGCCGATCAGACCCCGGATCAGCAGCCATGAACACCGACGCCTTCCTCCAGCATCACGGACTCCGGGACAACCCCTTCGCTGCCGAAGAGGCGAGACTCGATCCCGTGTTCGAGCGCCTGCCCGGCGGAGCGACGGACCACCCGGACTTCCCGAAGATCATGGGCCGAATCGATCAACCCGCGACATCGGTGGTCTTTGGCGAAAAAGGCAGCGGCAAGACGGCGATCCGCCTGATGCTCGGCCGAAAGATCAACGAGCACAACCAGAACCCGTCGAACAAACCCGTGCTCGTAGTCGCCTACGACGATTTGAACCCGGTGCTGGACAAGCTGCTGGCGGCCAAACGGCAGAAGGCCGACGCCATGCTCAGCGGGTTCAGGCTCGCCGACCACCAGGACGCGATCCTCGCCCGCGCGGTGACGAAGCTTGTGTCGGCCCTGCTTGGCGAGAAGGACCCCACGCCCGAGCCGGTGCCGACGATCGACACGTCCAGCAAGGCGATGCGCCAGTTGCCTTTGCAGACGCGTGTG
>JBGSTE010000277.1:0-5185 GCA_041736655.1 Phycisphaeraceae bacterium
CGGCGGTCATGTGCCTTCCCCGTCGACCAGCAGCGCCGGACGCTTGGCCTTGATGATTTCCTCGGCCGCGAGAAGCCGGCGTGAGACTTCGGGGTTCACGTTCAGCGCAGCGTACTTGAGCGAATTGCGGATCGCGTTGAAAATCGTACGCGGCTGCGACGAGCCGTGACAGATCAGACAGATGCCGTTGGCACCCATCAGCGGCGCGCCGCCGTACTCGTGGTAGTCGTGCTTGGCGTAGATGCTCTCGACCACAGGCTGGAGTTTCATCGCCAAGTCAGGGTCGATCTCAAAGGCCTCGTGCGCGATCGTCTTGAAGATGCCCTTGCTCAGGCCCTCGGCCAGCTTGAGCACGACGTTGCCGGTGAAGCCCTCGGAGACGATGACGTTGGCCTTGCCCTCGAAGATCTCCCGGCCCTCGATGTAGCCGACGTAGCGGATCGAGTCGTCGAGCTTGAGTAGTTGGTGCGTGCCACGCGTGAGCGCCGTGCCCTTGCCCTCTTCGCCGCCGATCGACAGCAGGGCGACCTTGGGGTTCTCAATATCGAGTACGCGCTCGGCAAAGATCGCGCCCATGTGGCCGTACTGGTGCAGGTGCGACGGCCGAGGCTCGGGGTTGGCGCCGACATCGCAGACGACGACCGGGCCGTAGAAGGTCGGGATCGTCACCGCGATACCCGGCCGATGCACGCCCGGCAGCCGACGCATCGACATCTGCGCCGAGGCGACACAGGCCCCGGTGTTACCCGCGGAGATGATCACATCGCAATGGTCGTTTTTCGCTCTGGGTGACCCGAGCCAGCCCCACTTGACGATCGAGCTGTCGGTCTTCTCGCGCAGGGCCGAGACCGGCGGGTCGCCCATCTCAATGACCTGCGAGGTGTGAACGATCTCGATCCGCCGATCGCCTTGAACGCCTTCTTCTTCGATGGCTTCTTCGATGATCGCGCGGTCTCCCACGAGCACGAGCTTGTCGTATTCACTGAGCAGCTTGATCGCGCTGAGCGAGCCCTTGAGGATCGCGTCGGGCGCGTTGTCCCCCCCCATCACATCGATTGCGATACGCACGTCGTGCCCCTGAGGTGGTGAAGTGGTCCGTTCAGCGGGGCAGGTCAGCCATTGGCCTGTTGCTTGGTGCGCATCATCAGGCCCGGACGGACGTAACCACACTCACGGCAGGCACCGTGGGGGACCTTCGGCGAGCCGCAACTTGCGCAGTTGACCACGCCGCGCGGGGTCAACGCGTGGTGTGACCGGCCTTTTTTGGACTGGGTGCGGGTTTTTCGTTGTACAGGGAGCATGGCGGTATACCTGTTAAGTCGGGTTTGGGGCTGGGCCAAGGCCGACGAAGGGGTAAACCGACGCCGCGCCGAGCCAATAAAGGTAGCAAGACTGAGCGGTTGGGTCAAATCTGCAACCCACCTCTACTACTTGCATCATATCCGATCAAAATCCTATCGCAAAGCTATCGCAAATCCGATCATAACCATAACAAGCAGCCATAACCCAGCAATAATTGCTCCAGCAATGTCTGTAACTCTATGTAAATCAATCGCTGACATCAGTTGTTTACGACAGTCTTCGCTGATGCCAGGGTGAGTAGCTAACAACTTCTTGGACTCGGATGCATAACCAAAACCGATTGCCATACCGACGACGGCCAGAAACGGAATCGCCAGTCCTAGCAGACTGACTAACTGGCCAGGCTTTGCCGCTTTGATGAGCGTGTCAATACGCTTGACAACTTTTGGTGGAATCTGCTCTGTATCGGAGATCATGTGTAAAATCACTTGTACTTGTCTAGTGCACGTCCGCCGTCTCGATCATCACCGCCGGGCCTTGCTTCTCCGGCTCACGGACCGAGTCGACCATGGCGACCACTTCAGGCGAGGGCGGCTTGCAGAAGGGCGTCAGGCCCAGCGTGACCACGAAATTCAGCAGCATTCCGACCGTGCCGATGCCCGTCGGGGCGATGTCAAAGCACCATCGGGGCATGCCCAGGTAGACGTTGCCAATGATGTAGTACGCGGTAAAGACAAGCCCGACCACCATCCCCGCCAAGGCGGGCACCGTTCCCACGCGCTTGCTGAAGATGCCCAGCACGATGGCCGGGAAGAACGACGCCGCCGCCAACCCGAAGGCAAACGCGACAACCTCGCTCACAAAGCCCGGCGGATAGATGCCAAAGAGACCGGCGACGACCACCGCGATGCCGATGACCGTGCGGCCGACCATTAATCGGCTTGCCTCACTGGCCTGCGGGTTGCCGATGCGGAAGTACAGGTCGTGGGCGACACTCGAACTGATGACCAGCAATAGGCCCGACGCGGTCGACAGCGCCGCCGCCAACCCGCCCGCCGCCACCAGCGCGATGATCCAGTTGGCCAGTTCCGCCATCTCCGGCGTCGCGAGCACGATGATGTCGCGGTCAGGCCCGGCCAACTTACCAAAACCAGTCGCACCGACCTTCGGGTGTTCGCGCAGCGTCTTGCGTGCGTCCGCGCCCTTCGTCGGGTCGGCCAGCCACTTGCCGTGCTCGGTCAGCAGGTTGTCCCAGGTCAGGCCGTCCGTGCCGTTGGGCATCTTCGCATCTACAGGCAGCGGGCCCTTGTTGAAGATCTCGTTATTCTCGCCTTTTTCGTATCGCATGACCCCGTCGCCGTTGTCCAGCCAGAGCACCAGCCCGGTCTTTTCCCAGTTGGTGAACCAGGCGGGCTTGTCGACGGCGGCGGTGCCGTTGATCGACTGGATCATGTAGTAGCGGGCGAAGACCGCCGTCGCCGGCGCGGTCAGGTACAGCAGCGCGATAAAGAGCAGCGCCCAGAACGCCGACCAGCGCGCCGCCTTGACGTTCTTGACGGTGTAGAAGCGGACGATGACGTGCGGCAGTCCCGCCGTGCCGACCATCAGCGCGATCGTCACGAACAGCATGTTCAGCAGTTTGGACCGGTCTTCGCCATCAAATCCGAAGGCCTGGGTATAGCTTGCAAAGCCCAGGTCCTTGTGGATCGCGTTGAGCTTGTCCAGGAGGTAAGTGCCGCTGTCGCCGACGACGGTCGAGCCCATGCCCACCTGCGGTAGCGGGTTGCCGGTGAGCTTGATGGAGATCGCAATCGCCGGGACCAGGAACGCGGTGATGAGCACCCAGTATTGTGCGACCTGCGTCCAGGTGATGCCCTTCATCCCGCCGAGCGTGGCGTAGACGAAGACGATACACATGCCGATGATGACGCCGGTGTTGACATCCACTTCCAGAAAGCGAGAGAACACGACGCCGACGCCACGCATCTGACCGGCGACATAGGTGAAGCTGATGAAGATCGCGCAGATGACCGCGACAAACCGGGCCGGGTTGTAGATGATCCGATGCGTCAGCGAGTCGTGATTGATCGTGTGCGACTCGCGCAGTGCGTAGCGGTCGCCGATGAAGTCCGGCACGGTGAATCGGCCAAACTTCCGCAGATACGGCGCCAGCAGCAGGGCCAGCAAGACATACCCGCCGGTCCAGCCCATGAGGAACTGCCCGCCGGAGAAGCCCATGAACGAGATCAGTCCGGCCATGGAGAGGAAGGACGCGGCGCTCATCCAGTCCGCACCGGTCGCCATGCCGTTGGCCGCAGCAGGAATCCCGCCGCCAGCAATATAAAACCCCTTGGTGTCGCGCACCCGGCAGACCCAGGCGATCGCGAGATAGAGCGCGAAGCTCAGCCCGACAAAGAGATAAGTCCACCCCAGGACACTCATGCCTCACCCCCTGACGCTTTGCTGGCCGCGTCGAGTTCCAGTGCCTGCAACTCCGCGTGGTGCTTGTTATCCAGCCGGTTGAGCAGGATGCAGTACACCAGGATAATCAGGACAAACGCGATGATCGAGCCTTGCTGCGCGAACCAGAAACCCAGCGGGTAACCGCCAAGGCTGTATTGCTCATTGAGGTAGTCCGCGAACAGCACGCCGCAGCCCAGACCAAAGAACGCCCAGATCACCAGCAGCACTGCCATGATCGTGACGTTCTTGCGCCAGTATCGCCCCAGCGCCTGGGCCTGAGCCTCAGAACTTGCCGACGGTGGCGGGGCGGATGATGGTTGATTTCGTTCGCTCATGTGGAGACAGGCTTGATGGTGAGGGAGCGTGCGTTGAAACAGCTAAACGACCGGGCATGGTAACGGTCCAGGGCCCGGCCTACAACCAACCGCCCAATCGCTAGAACTTCAATACCATCACGACAATGGCAGATCAGCCTGAACCCGCGCCCCCGCATCACAGTACGCTATGGCAACGATCAACTCGCAAAACCCACAACGAGGCCCCGCATGCTGGACATTCAAAAGATCACTCCTCACCTGACTTTGCTCCTGGCCCTGACCCTCTCCGCCATCGGCTGCACCGCCAACTCCTCTGTCTCCGGCAACTCCACCATCCCCGAACGCCAGTTCACCCCGCTCATTAACGGCAGCAACCTCGACGGCTGGCGCATCGTCGGCGGCGAAGCGACTTACAGCGTCGACAACGGCGAAATCGTCGGCGTCTGCATGAACACCAAGCGAAACACCTTTCTGCGGACCGAGAAAACCTACAGCGACTTCGAGTTCCGCGCCCAGTTCAAGTGGGACACCCCCGGCAACTCCGGCATCCAGTACCGCTCGCAACAGAAACTCGACAACGACAAGAACCCCACCGGGCAGGTCTATGGCTACCAGTTCGAACTGGACTCCAGCCCACGCGCCTGGTCCGGCGGGTTCTACGAAGAAGGCCGACGCGGCTGGCTTTACAACCTCGAAGGCGACGACAAGGCCGACAAACGCGCCGCCATCAAACTCGATGACTGGAACGACATCGTGATCCAGTGCAAGGGCAACCACGTCCGCACCTGGCTCAACGGCGTGGCGATCGTCGACTATGTTGACGAAGCGCCTGAACAGTTGTCCGAAGGCTTCTTCGCCCTGCAGGTCCACTCCGGCGGCAGCGCCCAGATGCGCTGGCGTGATCTGCGGATTTATGAATACCCGACCAACAAGTAATCACCCCGCTCCGAGATCGATGATGTCAAACTCTACTTACTTCACCCCGCGACCTGCCGACAAAAAGCAGCTCGAAGAAGGCGACGCCTTTTCACCCAAGTTCGATGAGCACGGGCTGATCCCCTGCATCACCATCCATGCCGACACCGGCGAAGTCCTCATGTTCG
>JBGSTE010000328.1:0-19327 GCA_041736655.1 Phycisphaeraceae bacterium
GCCGCATGATTCATACTTTGGATTTGACCCTCGGCATCGTAAACGATGATACCGTCGGCGATGTTGTCGACGATCGCGCGGTTGCGCCGCTCGTTGGCTACCAGGGCGCTCTGCTGTTGAGCGATCATGCGGTCGGCCCGATACATGAACAGTGACAGCAGGGTGAAAACCAACACCAGCAAGGCCCCTGTCAGTACGGTCGCACGCAGTTGCAGGCTCTTGGCTTGCTGAACCTGCTCATACACGTCCAGGTAGAGCACCATCGCCCCGAGGTTCTTGCCGTTGGGTCCGAAAATCGGAAGCGAAGCCTCGACCACATCAATATGGAATATGGCTTCGCCGGGCATGTCCCACGCCTGCTCGGGGCCTACATATCGGCTGCTGACATGACCCGACAAGGCCTTCGTTAATCCCTGATTGGTTGGGTTGTCCTGACCGATGATCCGCAGGTCCGTGCTGTATACGATCCTCCGATCTGCATTGAAAACCTTGATCTTGGCGATCGCGAACTGGCTCATCGCCACACGCATCCGCTTCTCGGTTTGCTCGATGTTCTGCGTGTCGCTTCGGAGCGTGTATCCCTGGCTGTCCGCAGAATAAACCATGTGATCCAGTTCGAGATCTCGCAGGGCGGTTGCAAGATAGATCGCGTTACGACGAGATGATTCGAGCGTCTGATGTCGCAGCAGTCCGCCCAGGCCAAACCACGCCAGCGCACTGAACACCACTGTCGCCAGGCCACAAAGCGTGACAAACCGCCGAACGCGATGTGTCGATGCTGTGTACGGGGATACAGTCCGGATGGTGCGATCTGCCTTGGACTGCTCCAGCGATGGGGGGTGCGACATGAAGAGGATTCCTGGATACATCGTGACGGCCGATGGATGAGCGGTCAACCTCCTACGACTCGGCTTGAATCCTATCGGACGAGCCGGCAGTCAAACAACGACCTCGACGTACATCGGCGGCAACGGAGCTCCAGTCCGTCGTCACGCTCACGGACCTACTGGCATCCGTTGCAAAGCGAATCTGACCGCGCATCGTCCTCACAAGACGATCCGCATCGGGGTAGTCGTGGTACAGATTTAGCTCAATGGCACAGATTTTTTACCGCCGCAATCGTCATGAGTCATATAGGCAATGGATCTCATACAGTTCTAATAATCGTCAAATCCGTTACTTACAGAAAAGGATGCCTCAATTCCATGGCAAAAAAGTCATGGCACAAGATTTGTATTGTGAACCATGCATACTTGTGACTTGTCACAAGGTTGATTTTGTTCCCGCTAAGCTCCAGCCTTGACGACCCAGGAGGACTGATGACAACCCAAGATGGCATGATCAGTCCACAGGGCGGCAACCGGCTGTTTGCCTATTGCCACGAAGGTATGGGGGTTGGACATCTGCGTCGAACGATCACCATCTGCAATCGCCTGCTCCGCGAAGACCCGGCGATGCGGTGTCATGTTGCGACCGGTTCGCCCTACCTGTCGCTGTTTGATCCACACCCCGCGCTTGGCTGGTGCAAACTGCCAACGATTACCAAGCATACCGATGGGTCTTACTGTCCAACCAATGCGGGCTTGAGGCTCTCGCCGGTCATCTCGGTGCGTTCTCGTCTGCTGCAATTGGCCGTTCAGAAGTTTGAGCCCAACATCGTCCTGATTGACAAGGCCCCGGTTGGCGTATGTGGTGAACTCAAGCCAACTCTCAACTGGATCAAGCAGCATCGCCCGGCAACGCGCCTGGTGTTTGGCATGCGGGATATTGAAGACGAGGCTACTGCGACGATCGCGCAATGGTCGACACTGGACGCCGAGTTTTCGCTGGCCTCTCACTATGACGAGATTTGGGTCTATGGGATGCGTGACCTCTATGACGTAGGAGAGTCCTATCAGTTGAGCACGACAGTCCGTCGGAAACTGCGTTACATGGGCTATATCTGCAGGCCTGCGGAAGAACTCGCGGCCCAAGCCACGTCCGATGAACCTGCCGATGTGGTGGTCACCGTGGGAGGCGGTACGGACGGAGGCGTACTGCTGGATATGTTCCTGTCGCACACGGCCGATCGTCTGCAATCACAAGGGTACCGGTCGCTGGTGGTTGCGGGTCCGGACCTTGAGTCGGGTCTTTGCCAGTCGCTGTCTCAAAAGGCTTCACGTAATCCATCGGTGAGATGGGTTCGCTCGGATCGGCATCTGCCGACGCGGCTGCGTGACGCTAAACTCGTAGTCTCAATGGGAGGGTACAACACACTTTGCGAGGCGGTTTCGCTCCGCTGTTCGTTGCTGGTCATACCGCGTGTGGCGCCACGCTTTGAGCAGTACATCCGTGCCAAGCTCTGGGGTGCCCGCGGGGCTTTAGACATGATCGACCCCGTGGCACTGACGGCCAACGAGCTGACGCAGCGTGTGATGCAGCGGTTGCTTGATCCGATCCGTGTGGAAGCGAACGCAATCGATCTCAACGGCCTGGAGCGGGTCTGCGAACGAATCCGAGAGTTGACCGGAAGTGAAAGGAAGCGGACGCATGAAACTGCTGTACCTGTGCAGTGATTATGGTATCAGCGCTTCGGGCACCAAAGGAGCCTCCGAGCACCTCCGCGCATTCCTTCGGAGCGTGGTGCATGGTGGACATGAAGTGTGCTTCCTGAGCCCAAGGCCCGGCGGTGATGATATTCCCGGGGTCAGCCGCGTTCTGCCGCCCGGTTGCGAGCCCGTCGACCGGGCGGTCAAACCGCTCAAGCAGTGGTTGGACACTACGGGTCTGGATGGCTCACTTGCTGCGGATATGCGTGGCTTGATGTATAGCGCATGGGCCCCGCAAGAAGCGTTTGAAGCCCTCGCTTCGTCACCCCCGGATGCGATCGTCGAGCGCTACGCGCTGTTCAGTCACGTCGGCGTCGACCTCGCGGATCGACTGGATATCCCGTTGATCCTTGAGGTCAATGCGCTGCTGACCGAAGAGGCCTCCGCCTATCGAACACTGTGCCTGGGCGACCTGGCGATGCAGATCGAGCAGCGCGTCTTCAAGCGTGCAGACGCCTTCGCAACGGTTTCATCAGAACTTGCCAGCCGGCTTGTTCAGACGGGCATCCCCGCAGGCCGGGTCCATGTTGTCCCTAATGGCGCAGACCCGGATGTCTTCGAGAAGGCCATCGGCCGCGCTGCGAGCAGGGCGGCGCTCGGGCTTGAAAGCAACGATTTCGTGATCGGGTTTACCGGCAGCCTCAAGCCTTGGCACGGCGTACCGGCGCTGATCGAGTCTTTTGCACGGCTGGCCTGTCAAATACCCGACGCAAAACTCCTGGTCGTCGGCACCGGGCCGATGGAGGCCGATCTGCGACGACGCGTTGTCGCGTTGAACCTGCAGCAACGTGTTGTCTTTACCGGTGGGGTACCGCACGATCAAATCCCGGACCTGATCAGCGCGATGGATGTCGGAACTGCACCCTATCCGGCGCAGAACGGGTTCTATTTCTCCCCGCTGAAAGTATTCGAATATATGGCCGCCGGGCTTTGCGTTGTTGCTCCTGCTTTGGGGCAAATTCGGGATTTAATCCAGAACGAAATCAATGGCCTGCTGTATGACCCCGCCTGTGAGCACGGATTGTATGACGCGCTCTGTGATGCCTACTCATGCGCAACCAGGCGTGATAGGCTGGGTTCAGCGGCGAAGCAGACGATCACCGAACACTACACCTGGCGACACTCGGCCTGCGCGGTGCTTGAGCTGGTGGAGCACGCAATTCAACTTCGCGCTAAGCCTACACACAACGGTCGACACACCGCAGCATCGGGGGTCGGCTTATGAGTCAGACTTCCAGCACAACTCACACCGCCAATTCCGGACCCGTGGCACGAGTTCTGTACTTGCTGCGGTATTACCCCCGATTCAGCGAGACGTTTATCGTAAACGAGATTCTAGAACTCGAACGCCAGGGTGCCGATGTTCATATCCTCGCGATGCGTCGGCCTGATGATGGCTTCTTCCACGAATCAGTCTGTCGGGTCCGCGCCGTCGCGGGGTACCTGCCCGAGGATGAACGTAAGCTGCGCCGCCGTGTGATGCCGCACGCCAAACGTTACCTGCGCGCTGCCGACCTCGGTAGCCGCCGACTGATCCGTTCCCTTCGCCGCGCCGGGCGAATCACGACCGAAGATGTTCTAGGCGCAATCTTTCTAGCACGACACCTGAACAAGGTTGGTATCGACCATGTACACGTGCATTTCGGAAAAGAGGCTTCATCGCTTGCTTATCTTGCACACCTGCTGACAGGCGTGCGTTTCACGATGACGCTGCACGCCTATGATATTTTCCGCGATGACGTAGACACCGACCTCTTAAGCCGGAAGATCAATGCGGCGGAACGCGTGGTAACGGTCTCGCGCTACAATCTGTCCTTTTTATATAAGCACTTCCAGATTAATGATGATAGAAAAGTGATGGTGCTTTACAACGGGATTGATACGGAGCGCTTCACGATCCGCAATCATGAGCGTGACGAACGTGTGATCATGTCGGTGGGAAGGTTGATTGAGAAAAAAGGATTTCTGTACCTGATCGAGGCCGTGGGGTTGCTCCGCGATCGTGGGATTGAGGTGACCTGTCGGATCGTCGGTGAAGGCAAGCAGGGGCAAGAGCTGCGCCAGCGCGTCTGCGAACTTGGCTTGACAGGCCGAGTCGAATTAACCGGCCTTTTGAGGCAGGACGCGGTCAGCGATCTGATGGCAAAGGCCACCTGTTTTGTGTTGCCATGCGTTCATGCCTCGGATGGGAACGTGGATGCGTTGCCGACGGTGTTGCTGGAGTCGATGGCATGTGGCACGCCGTGCGTGAGCACACGTGTAAGTGGAGTACCTGAGATTATCGATACGGACGAGAACGGGATCCTGGTTGAACCCGCGGAGGTTCTAGCATTGGCCGACGCCATCCAGTTGCTGGTGCTCGACCCCGTCCGTGCTCAGGAGATGGGACGGGCAGCTCGAGCTAAGGCCTGTCAATTTTTTGATGTGCGAAAGAACGTTCAGGTATTGCATCTGCTGTTTCAGGAGATCGCTGCCGTCGGGGGGCGGCAGCGAATCTCCGTTGCGGGGTCGGATGAGCCGGCGGTTTCGGAGGAGGTGGTCTCGTCATGAGCAACTCCTTGAGCGTAAAGACGGTGCGTGGAACGCTTGATCTGAAGCGCAGCCGGTTTGTCTGGTTTCGCTTTGCGCCCTATCTGCGCAAGTACTGGTTCCCGATGATGCTGGCGCTGGCCTCTGCGGTTGGGGCAACGGTGATGTCGCTGGCGATGCCGTGGACACTCAAGGTGATCTTTGACTACGTGCTATCCGATCTTATGCGTGGCTCGGTATTGGCCAACTTAATCGATCGGGTCGCTCACAACCCAAGGCAGGTGCTTGCGTGGGTGATCGGCGCGATCTTACTTATCGCAGTACTCGAAGGCCTGTTTAACTACGTCCGAGATGTCCTCTTGGCGCAGGTCGGCCAGAAGATCGTTGGCCGACTTCGGCAGAACTTGTTTGACCACCTCCAGACGCTGGGGCCAACCGAGCTGGATCACCGCCGCACGGGAGACCTGCTGGCCAGGCTCACCGGTGACATCATCATGCTGCGTCAGATGCTCACGAGCGTCATCGTGTTATTGATCGAGTCAATGATGACCATGGTCGTGATGCTCGGCGCTATCTTCTTGATCAGTTGGCGGATTGGATTGGTTGTCGTTGTGCTTATGCCTGTGACCGGCTTGTTCGCGTGGGTCCTGTCTAAGCGGATTCGAGTTGTTGCACGAGGACAGCGTGAAAAGGAGGGGCGTGTAAGCAACATCGCTCACGATGTGATCAGTTCGATGTTGACGATCCAAGCCTACAACCGCGAGGCAATCGAAGGTGAGCGATTCGGACGGTTCAACCGCTCAACGGTCCGTGCGGGTGTGAAGACAACCAAGCTTGAATCCAAGCTCTACGGCCTGATCGCGCTGAACTCCGCCATCACGCTCTCGGTCATCCTTTTCATCGGTGTTCAATCGGTGCTGGACGCGCAGATCACGGCGGGCGATCTGATCGTTCTCCTCGCGTATTGGCGGGGGTTCGCCAAGCCCATGCGACGCGTATCTAAAGTCACCGGACAAGTTGCCAAGTCAACGGCTTGCGGTGAACGTGTAGCCGAGATACTCGATATCAAGCCCGCGATACGCGATCGCGCCTCGGCGATCACACTGAGTGACCCGGATGGATCGATCCGGTTTGACGGGGTCACCTTCAAGTATGGCTGCGATTCGGTCAGTGCGCTCAGTGATGTCAGCTTCATGATCAAGCCCGGCGAGCGCATCGCGGTTGTCGGCCCGAGCGGGGCCGGCAAATCAACGCTGATCAAGCTGATCCTGCGGTTCTATGATCCGATCGAAGGAGGCGTGTACTTTGGCGGCCACGATGTGCGCGGGCTTACGCAGGCAAGTTTGCGTAAGCACATCGCATGGGTTCAGCAGGAAACCGTGCTCTACGGCTTCACGGTTGCGGAAAACATTACGCTGGGACGCCCAGACGCGACAGCCGATCAGGTCGATCAGGTGGCTCGCCTTGTCTGTGCTGACCAGTTCATCAAGGCCTTGCCTTCGGGTTATGACACGATCCTGGGTCAAAGCGGGTTGACGCTGTCGGGCGGTGAGAGGCAGCGACTGGCGCTTGCGCGAGCGTTACTGCGCGAACCCAAGCTGCTCCTGCTGGACGAACCCGCGACCGGTTTGGATGCTCAGACACGAGACATCGTTACGCGATGCTGGATGACGGACGCGAATCAGGCGACGACGGTCGTGATCTGCCACCGCTTGCGAGAGATGGACCGTTTTGATCGTGTCCTTGTATTTGATCGTGGCAGGCTGCTAGCGGCGGACACGCACGCGGCGTTACTTGAGACGTGTGCACTCTATGCCAATGCTTACTCCGCCGAGCACGCGCAGCCCGACTTTACATTCAACAAGGGGGTGGCCGTATGCTAGGGCGCACGATTCAACCACCGGACTACGACGTGGCGGTTCCCCTTGTTTCGGACCTGAGTCCGCAGGCGGTGCTAGAAGGGTGCCTGAGTGTGCCTGGCCTTGTAACTCGTCCGTGGAAGACCTGCCGAGCGATCGATGTGCTCTACCATCCGGGACGCTATACGACCGCGGCTTTTGTGTTGCTTGAAGACGAAGCCGTGTCGCCGGACCGCTACTGGGCAGACGGCCAGATTATCTATATCCACCATCCGGTACGTCGACCGATCTCGCATCGCGGGTGCGTGGTCCGTATCGCCGGGCACGAGGTAGAGCTGTATCAGTTCCCGAGCGACCGAAGGCTTCGTGAACTACGTCGATTTACGGGAAGCTACGATTTGAGCGCTATGTGGGCGCAGTGGACGGGGCAGGATCCAACACGGACACCGCTGTTGCAAAGGCAACTGCTGCGATACGTTCCGGAGAAAAAGTGTGTGGCGCGGGTGAAGCCCAAGGCCGATCATGCCGGAGATGAAAGTCTATCAAACGGCGTGGCGCTGCGCGTTTCCTCGAACCGTCTGGCCCAGCAGATCGCGCTTGGTCATCGTCACGGTTGGGCCTGTGCGAAGGCGTCTGGCGGAGTGTTGCGGCTGCCCGCTTGTGTGTTTGCCGATACCGCGCGTGGCGTGACGGCAATCGAATGGGTCAAAGGTCAACCGCTGGTCCAGGCCCTTGCGTCGGATCAGGCTGACGAGGCCACCGCAAAAACAGTTGCAGCGCTCCGTGCGTTTCACAAGTTGACAATCCCAGGCCTCGAACAGATCAGCACAGGCTCACTTTTCGAGTTCAGCTCACAGGCGATCGATGAACTTTCCTCCGCGATGCCAGCACTCGGGCCTATGCTGGGAGAACTGCGTATAAAGCTACAAGAAGCTTTGAGCCAAATCCGTCCGGTGGACCCGGTCACGATCCACAATGATTTTTACTTCGACCAGGTACTTGTCCGCTCACGAGGCTGTGTGATTGTCGACCTTGAGCGTTTATCGGTTGGCGATCCCCTTATCGACGTGGCTAATTATGTTGTGCAGTTACGCATGCTTGCATATCGCCCAGAGTACGGGCTTACCCCCGATCAGGTATACGCCGGTGTGCAGTTATTTCTGAATCATTATCAAGAGATCACAAATGATCCACGTGCGGCGCATCGCCTGCGTGTTTACAGCGCGGTTGCCCTGATCTCGCTAGCACGTGCGATGCTCCGCCATCTGCGAGTGGGTTGGCCCGCGATGATTTATCAGAGTGCCGTGGATGCCACTGCGTTCATGGGCAGTCCGACGCCGCAGTGGGCCGAGCTCTAACCGACGATACCGAGTTATGGATATGACACTTAATGACACACTGATCTTGAAGCTTCGCACGCGCGTGCGTGATGCACTGATGCGCGCCCTTCACGGATCGGGCCTGGGCGAGGTTGACTGCGTTCAACTCGAGCGTTATTGGCCCGGCAAGAAAGGGGATGACTGGTATGAGTGGTCGGTCTGCGTAGACACCGCGACGCGTGTGCTGGTTTACAGCAGCCCCTCGTCAGCGCGTATCGCACCTCAGATTAAGCAGGCGGGGCCTGCCATCGTTCGTGAAGGTCGACTCATGGGCGTGTCGGAGCAAATGGGCGAAGGGTTGAGCCTGCATTCTTTTGAACAGGATCCAAACCTGCTCCAAATCCGCGAGAGTATCGATCCCATTGAGGTCGATGCAACGCTCAGCCGTTTTGATTGGAAACTCGAGATGTGTCCGAAGATCTCGACCGCGAAACTTCGCAGTTACCGCGTGGGTAAACGTGCCGTCGTGCATTATGGCGGATCAGCTTCGCAATCCGATTCTGTATGCGGTTTAACTGGCAAGTTATTCAAGGACGCTCGAGGTGCTGAGCTTCTTGAACGTCATCTTCGGGTGGGCCAGGCCATCGCCGAGCAGGATCGCTCGGTCCGTGTCGTCACTGCGATCGGCTATGAGCCTGCACTGCGGATGCTTGTCATGGAGCGAATCAAACCTGGCAGAAGTCGCACAGGGCAAATCCAAGACATTAGAGGAATTGATGCACACTCGCGGGTGCTTGCCGCGCTACACCGCTTGCAGATGCCCGAATTGACACCGTACAGCATGACCGACGAGCTCTCTGGCATCGATCGCTGGGCGCGTTGTTACGCTTCGCTCTCAGGCAGTCTGCCGGACAACTATCTGCGTGTACGCGAATCACTGAACCGCTTGATCGAGCATATCGATCCGACACAGCAGGTGGTCTGTCACCGCGATTACTACCCCGACCAGTTGATGCTCGATGACAAGGGTTACGTGCTGCTGGACCTGGACACCTTGTCATCTGGCCATCCGGCACTTGACCTTGGGAACCTGGCGTGTCACCTGCTGCTTGAGAGTGTCTTGTCGGGCGAGGAGGCGGACCCGCTGCGCCTGCTGGATGACATCCTGTTGTCATACCGCAAGCACGATGGGCGCACGGGCTTGTTCGAGTTGCGGCTGTATTGCATCACGTCGCTGCTGCGGGTTGCTCTGGTACATGGCCAACGCCGTCAATCGCCCGGCGTCGCCCCGGCACTGCTTCGTCATGCCTTGTCTGTACTCCAACAGATTGATGACGCGGAACAGTCTCATTGCGCACCCGCAGCAGCAGATGACCGCCTTACGGCCCTTTCGGAGAGGAGCGATCGTTGTGAAGCGGAATAATCAGCGTCGTGCATTTACGCTTATCGAACTGCTCGTGGTGATCTCAATCATTGCGCTGCTGATGGCTATTCTGCTTCCCACACTGTCTGCCGCGATGCGCAATGCGCGATCCGCGTCATGCCTTGCCAACCTGCGTTCGGTTTACCAAGGCACGGCGGCATATAGCGTGGATAACCAGAAATTTCCGCCTTTGAATAACGACCCGAATGAGGGAAGCTGGCAATACAACTACATCATGTATGACGGGATGGACTATGACGAAACGTGGGGGCCTCTGGTGGACCCGGCCGCAGGGTTGATGCCTGACGTTGAAGTTTTTTACTGCCCGCTGCAGACCAACGAGTTTCATCGTTACAACACGCCCGCCAATCCTTGGCCCGTCATAGCAGGCTTTGATAGCCGTGCGGGATACGGCAGGCGATTCGGCTTATCCGGACAGTCTTTCGATAAGCAGACGAAAACGATCGCGTTCGCCGCGGATGTTTTCCACTTCCCCGATATCGTCCGCGAGTCGCATGGCGAAGGTGTCAATACGGCTTACACCGATGGGCATGCTAACTATGTTCAGGACCGCATCCTTTTATTTAACGGGCTCAGCAAGCCGTTCAGCCCGATCGACAATCCGACCGTGAAGGATATCTGGGAACAACTTGACAAAGGGCAGTGACTCAATGATGGCTAAAGGACTCTCCTATACAGGTTTCAAGCTGATCGTGGCGTGCGCGTTGACCGTTGCGGCATTATCGATTGCCTATGTGGTCCTGATTCACGGGGGGAGCGGCGAGACCGAAGTCCTGCCCGTCCAGGTCACCGGAAAGCGTGCGACCAACGGCCATAAGATCAAGGTCTCAGAGCACGATATGGAGCATGTGATCGTGCTGGCATCGTTACGAAGCCCCTATGAAAACGAGCCGGAGTTTGAGAACGCCAAGCAGCGGTGTGACAGTCTGATCAGCGGGCAGGATCTTACCCTGCGCTATGATGAGTCGACGCACGACGAGAGCGATCGATTAATGGCCTATGTTTTCTTTGACGACGGACGGATGGTCAATGAGATACTTATCCGTGAGGGGCTGGCATATGCCCGACTGCGCAGCGAGACGCAGCTTTACGCCAGCCTGATCCTCAAGGCCCAGGCACAAGCACGGCGTGAGCGGCTGGGGATCTGGGCACACCAGAGCCCCTCCGATGAGGCGAGCTATCCGGTCGACCCGAAATTCGCCGAGTTCCATCGCCCCCAATGCGAAGTGGTTGCGAAGCTGCCCGCCACGCGACGCGTGGACTTGAAATCGAAAGATGAAGCTTATGCACGCGGTTTTGCGCCCTGCAATAAGTGCTTGCCTTAGTCAATATGCCCGAAATCCTGCAAACTTTATACGCCGACCCGGCTACACACGGAGTTGAAAAGATGAAGACTGATTCTGACGCAACATACCGAGGCGCTCGCTTTGCGCTCGAGGCTTTGGAGCCACGCATCCTGTTCTCGACCATCGTTGTCAGCAGCACCGCCGACAGCGGGGCGGGCTCGTTGAGAGACGCCATCAATCTCTCGAATACTATGCCAGGCGCTGACGAGATACACTTCAATATCGCAGGCCCGGGCGTTAAGACCATCGCGCCACTCAGCGCACTGCCTACCATTACAGACTCAGTCATCATCAACGGCTACACCCAGCCGGGTGCATCGGTAAACACGCTGACTGTCGGAAATAACGCAAACCTGCTCATCGAATTGTCCGGTGCAAATCTCCTTGGCCTTGAGAACGGCCTGACGATCAGCGCGGGTAACAGTACCGTCCGCGGGCTGGTCATCAATAACCAGTTCAAGGATGGTATTGCGATCAGCACTAAAGGCGGCAATATCATTGAGGGTAACTTCATCGGCACCAACGCCTCGGGCACCATCGCTCTCGCAAACGCCGATGACGGCATCAGTATCTCAGGTGTTTCTAACAACCTCATCGGTGGCGATACAGCCGCTGCACGTAACGTCATCTCGGGCAATCTCAGCGATGGTATTGTTGTTGCCGACGCCACATTCAATACCATCAGCGGCAATTACATCGGCATCAATGCTGGCGGTGTCGCCGCCATCGCCAATCAAGGCAACGGTATCAGGTTGGCACGCGGGAGCAATAACACCATCGGTGGCCTGACCACCGGTGCCCGTAACGTCATCTCCGGTAACGGCAGCGACGGCATCGACATTCGCTCCGGCTTCAATTCCGTCATCGGCAATTACCTGGGCACCAACGCCGCCGGCACAGCCGCGATCGCCAACTTCGTCGCCGGGGTACTCGTCATCGGATCAGTCGCCGAACCCTCGGCAGGCAACACGATCGGTGGATCTACTGCGGGCCACCGCAATATCATTTCCGGTAACGGTTCCTACGGCATCCAGATCGAAGGCGCGCTGTCTACCCAGACCACCGTCCAAGGCAACTATATCGGGACCAATGCCACGGGCAGCGCCGCCGTTGCCAACCTCAAGGACGGCGTCCGCATCACCGATTCTGCAGGCTCGCTTATCGGCGGGTCATCTGCGGGTATGGGAAACCTCCTTTCTGGTAACACCTCTGATGGCATTGAAATTCACGGCGACAACAACGTCGTTCAAGGCAATCGCATCGGCACTAACGCCGGCGGACTCGCATCCCTTGCCAACGGAAACAACGGTGTCAACATCCTGCCGGGCAACGCCATGGACGCCACCGGCAACCTCATAGGCGGCAACACCGCAGGCCAACGTAATATCATCTCAGGCAACCTATCAGATGGAGTCGAAATCCAGGACGCCTCGGGGAACACCATCAGCGGAAACTACATCGGAACCAACATCAACGGTAACGCCGCGATTGCCAACGGTGGTGACGGGATCAAACTCAATGTCGCAGACGCCAACAACATCGGCGGAACGAACGCAGGCCAACGCAATGTGATCTCGGGCAACCTCTCTAACGGTGTCGAAATCCTTGGCAACAACAATCATGTCTATGGCAACTACATCGGAACCAATGCCGCAGGCACAGCAGCACTGGGTAACGGCTCGGACGGTTTATACATCATCGATGATCAAGCCGAAATTCCGGCCATCGGCTCGACCGGCAATTTGATCGGCGGCGCGGCCGTCGGACAACGAAACGTCATCTCATCCAACGGCGCTGGAGGCCTGCGAATTTCCGGAACACTTGCAACAGGCAATTCGATCCAAGGAAACCTCATCGGACTCAACGCGGCGGGAATCGCCGCGCTGCCTAATACTTCCAACGGGATACAACTGATCGACACCGTCGCTAACCTCATCGGAGGCAGCGGGGTCAATCAGGGAAACATCATCGCTAACAATTCCTCCGACGGTATCGAGCTCAACGGGGCGCTGACCAGTAACAACATGCTCTACGGAAATCAGATCACCGCGAATGCCGCAAACGGCATCCGCGTCGTCGGTGCAAACAACAACATCATCGGCGGCATTACGCCGGGGCAAGCCAATTCGATCACTGCCAACGGTGCTGACGGCGTCAGCATCATCGATAAAGTCGATCCCCTGCTCATCCTCCCGACGCAAACTCCTAATGGAAATTCCGTCCGCGGCAACATCATCCACAGCAACAACTCGCTTGGCATCGATCTCAACGGACCGGGGCCCGAGACCAATGATGCCGGCGACACGGATACGGGGCCTAACGCGCTGCAGAACTATCCCCTCCTTACAACAATCTCCGTTCTACAGGCCTCGACGCAGATCGACGGCACCATCAACTCCACCCCGGGTCAAATCTACAATCTCGACTTGTATCTCACCGCTGATCCGGACGCCAACGGCCATGGCAATGCCGATGCATATCTTGGATCGATTCAGGTGACCACCAATGCCTCGGGCAACGCGAGCTTCACCTTTACCGTAAACGCCGTGTTAGCAGCGGGCGATTTCGTATCTGCCACAGCCACCTCCGTCACCACCGGCAATACCTCCGAGTTCAGTTTCGCCCTGCCAGTCATCCCCACAGTCCCCGCCGACCTGGACGTGGATGGCGACGTCGATGACGCGGACTTTGGCATCGCCTTCGCCGCCTTTACCGGGCCCGGCGGCTCAAGCACTTCCCCTGCCGACCTCGACGACGATGGCGACGTCGATGACGCGGACTTCGGCATCGCCTTCGCCGCCTTTACCGGGCCTCTGACGCCACAGGCGATCACCAGTTCATTCACTTCGCAGAGCCCGATGCAGGCGTCCGAGAGTCCGAGCACTTTAAGCGAGTCACTCACGCAGCCTTCACGTGACACCTTGGCCGATCGGCTTTGGCTCGCAAGCCTCGGCATGTTCAAGCCGTACGACGCAATCAAGTCTGCTCCCGCCATAACGCAGATCAGGCTGATGGGCGACAATCTTAACGCCTCGCAACTCACCGAAAGCTTGCCACTGGAGTCAAGCGCACAATAAGGCTTGGCGATAGAACGTCGATGGCAGTGAAAGACCCGCGGAAACAACCAAGGATTTCAGATGTCTCTAGCCTTGACGAGATGGCTGCAATGACCGGGCTGGGACTCGAACCCAGAACCCACGGCTTAAAAGGCCGATGCTCTACCAATTGAGCTACCCGGTCGGGGGCTGAGCATTATAGGAAACGGCGCGAAGCTTGCCGAGGTAGCATGGTTAGACGCATGGATGCACCTCAAAATGTCAATCGGCTGCGGTTTTCACAGGCGGACCAGGCCTACGGCCCGGTCGTGGCGGTGGTCGCGGAGATCGGGGTCAACCACGACGGGGACGTCGGGCTGGCGCACCGGCTGATCGACTCGGCGGCGCAAGCCGGGGCCGACGCGGTCAAGTTCCAGTACTTCAGGCCCGATCGCCTGCTCTCGCAGCAGGCGGAACTCGCGGGCTATCAGCGCGGTAAGGCTGCCAGCCAGCGTGAGCTATTGGATCGCCTGACGCTGTCGCTTGATGCGCTGGGGCGGTTGGTTGAGGCGGCGCATGCATGTGGATTGGCGGCGGTGGTGACGCCTTTTAGCCCGGCGGACCCGGCCGAGCTTGCGGCGCTGGGGCTTGACGCGATCAAGACAGCGTCTCCCGACGCGGTGAACCCGCCGCTGCTGGAGGCGTGCAGGGCGCTGGGCCTGCCGATGCTGATCTCCACCGGCACGTGCGATCTGGAGGAGTTGTCTTTTGCGGCGGAATTGTTGCGAAGGCATGCTGCGGGTGGCGTGCTGTTGCACTGCGTGTCGAGTTACCCGACGCCGATGGATGAAGCGCACTTGGGCGCGATCGGATTGATGCGGGAGCGTTTGGACCTGCCGATCGGTTATTCGGACCATACGCCGGGCGTGTTGACCGGCGCGCTGGCGGTTGTGGCGGGTGCGGTCGTCCTCGAGAAGCATTTGACGCACGATCGCAGCGCGCCCGGGCCGGACCACGCGGCGAGCCTTGATGCGGCGCAGTTGCGTGCATACATCGCGCACGTGCGAGAGGCTCAGCAGGCGCTTGGCGTCAGCGCTAAGTGCGTGACCGACATCGAGCGCGATGTCAGGCGGGTGTCGCGTCAGAGCGTGTGCGTGGTGCGTGATCTGCCGGGCGGGCATGTGCTGTCGGCGGATGATCTGACGGTTAAGCGGCCGGGCACGGGCCTGCCGGCGATGCAGTTAAGCGGTGTGATCGGGCGTCGGCTGTCGCGGGCGGTCGCGGCGGACAACCTGCTGATGGCTGAGGACCTGGTTTAGCAAGCAAGAAAAAACGTCAGGGGGATAGGCATTCGTGCCTGTCGATCGGCGAAGCCGAATCACAACTTGGATCTGGCCTAAGGCCTGCTGACAGGCAGGAATGCCTGTCCCCCTCTTCAACGCTAACGGGTTTGGAAAAACTGGACGCCGTTCGATCCTTGGGCCGATCTCTTTAGCAGATTCATTGGTGATCGGGCCGACCGCCGGCCCGCGCTCTGGCTTACTCCACTCGGAGCCCTTCATGTCGCAGGTCCTGCTGATCGGTCTGGGTCTGTATCTCGCAGCGTGTTATGCCTACGGCATGTTGCTGGTGGTTCGCCTGCTCAAGACGCGAACGATCATCCGCCCGACCTCCCGGCAGGAACCGCACGAACTGGCCCGCGCCGCCCGCGCCCAACTGAGCAAGGACGGCACGCTGCCCGACGAACAACGTTTGGCGGCCTAAACGTGTCCTGTTGTTCGATCACCCGTTGGGCGTTTCGCCACCGTGGTTCATGTCACCATGCCGACTGTACTCGCTGGCGATGTTGTGCACGTGCGTGAATCGGCCGCGGTAGAGGAACATCAGCACGATCCACCAGATGCCAAAGACCAGGAGGGCGATCATGGCCGGGCAGATGATCAGGCCCATCGCAAGCGTAATACCCATGGCAATGCCTTGAGTGGTGCCGCTGACCGGGGCGAACGTGAACACCATCACGAAGATGCTTACGATCACCATCGCGCCGCCCGTGGCAAGGACGCCCCAGAAGACGATGGAGGTCTGTCTTGCCAGGCCCGGGTCGGGCAGGCGTAGTGCGAGTAAGCGCAGATAGATCAGCGACGCGGGTACGCCGACGAGTACCAGCAGCATGGCAATGAACAGGATGATCTGCGAGGCGTACATGGCGCTGGGCGACTGCGTGGCGTCCAATGCGGTGGAGACGATACTCAGTGCGAAGGAGGGCAGCAGGGTCCAGCGCGTGACGGCGCAGGACGCGGGCGCTTCGCCGAACCGTGCCGGCTCGGGCCGGGTCAGTTGCCAGAAGCCCATGCCAAAAACGACGGACTGAGTCACCGCCGCGATGACGCTGAACACGGTGAACCACGCGGGCATGGTGGGCTGGGTCATCGGGCTGGACCCGGGCGCAGGGGCCGGCGTGGGGACCAGGTTGCTGGACATTATGAACATACCGGCGAATACGCTCAAGACGAAGATACACAGCGAAACGACGATGCCGGCCACGATCCAGTTCATGCCGTAGCGCAGCGAACCAAGCCATTGACTGTCAGACAGCATCAGCCGGTCGCTGCGGTTGGAAAGATGAACAGGCGCACCGCACTCAGGGCAGGTGCCGCCGGGCGACATGCCGCGCAGGTTGTAGCCGCACTGGATGCAGGAAAGGTCGCTTTCGATCTGAGCAGGGAGTAGCGTCTCGTTGTACGGCTGGTTGTGCGGATCGTTCTGATCGAGGTCCATGCGTCTCTTCTCTGTGCGGGTTTGTTAAATAAAATCTTCGTCGGCCTGATGGGCGCTGCGGGCATTGCGGCGAGCGGCTTTCAAGGCCTGCTCAAAGCATTTACTGTAGTGGGAGATCAACACGATCCACCAGATCAGGAAGACCAGGATCGCGATCGCGAGTGGGCAGAAGACCATGCCGATGAGCGATATCGTTGATACTGGCGATTGACTGCCGGTGATATTGGTGAAGATGAGCAGCACGAAGCCGAGGACCATGGTGGCGAGGGTGATGATCCAGCCCCAGAGCACGGTGGTGGTCTGCCTTGCCAGTGATCGGCTGGGCACGCGGCGGGCCAGTTGACGCAGGTAGACGAGCGCGGCGCAGAAGCCGATGAACGTCGCGGTGAAGCTGGCCAGGTACACGAGGCCGGCGACGGCCACGAGGGTGTTCGCGTTGACAAGCATCAACAGCAGCGCGGGGATCGCGAGGCCGTGGCCGGTCACAGAGGTCCAGCGTGCCAGTTGCCGGGCCGTGCTGTTGCGGTAGGCGTTGGGCTCCGGATCGGTCAAGAGCCAGTACCCGACGCAGAACGACAGATTCTGGAGGACGTTGATCCCCAGCATCAAGATGGCCAAGAGGTCCGCGTCTGACGGGCTGTTGCGAAAGCTACCATTGAGGCAGCCCATGAGGATGTAGGAAAACCCGCCGAGGATCAGCCATGTCGTGCTTTTGCGCAGCGAACTGAGCCAGCGCGGGTCAGCCTGGCTCAGCCGGTCCGAACGCATCGACTCTGCGACAGCCAGCCCGCACTCGGGGCACGAGCCTTCGGGCAATTGGCCACGCAGGTTGTATTCGCACTGGACGCAGGAGAGGTCGATGTCGATCCGGCCGTCGGCGTCAAGGCGGTGAAGTTGGCGCTGCGTGATGGCTTGGCCAGCGGGCTGGCCGGCATCAACCGCAGCGTCTGCGAGCGCGCCGAGTTCGTCGAGCGGGTCATCGAGGTTTTCGTCTTTGTCGTTGTAGCCGTCGTGCGCTTGATCGCCGGATGCCATCGGTGCCCCCTATGACGTGGAGCACGCATGGTAATCACAGCCCGTGACTTACGCCGGGCTTGGCAGAACGCCCGGGCCGGCTTCGGATTCGCCGTCGGGCGGGGCGACGGTCTTGGTCGGTTTGCCGGCTGTGCCCTTGTCGCGTTCGGCGGCGAGCAGGTCGCTGACCGTGGTCTTGCCCAGCGACTGGCCACGGATGAGCTTGTCGACCTCGTCGGCCGTGAGCGTCTCGTACTTGAGCAGGGCCTCGGCGATCGCCACGACCTGCTCCCAGTTCTCGCCGATGATGCGTTCGGCGTCGTCGTAGGCCTCGGTGACCAGGCGCTTGACCTCGGCGTCGATGATCTTCGCGGTCTCTTCGGAGTACGGCCGTTCGGGGTTCATCGTCTCGTTGTACTCGGGCGTCATCAGGTCGATGAAGCCGAGCTTCTCGCTCATGCCCCACTCGAGGATCATGTGCCTTGCGTAGGCCGAGCACTGGCGGATGTCCTGCATCGCGCCGGAGGTGACGTCGTTGGTCTTGCGCTGCTCGGCGATTCGCCCGCCGCAGGCCACGCGCATCTCCGACTCGACCTGCTTTCGGCCGTAGCCGTAGCGGTCCTTCTTAGGCAGTTGGAACGACGCGCCCAGGTACCCGCCGCGCGCGATGATCGTCACCTTGTGAAGCGGGTCGGCGTTGGGCAGGGTGTGCTGCAAGAGCGCGTGGCCGGCCTCGTGGTACGCGGTGGCGATGCGCTCGTCTTCCTCGAACTTGCGGCCCTTGCGCGCCCGGCCGAACTTGACCTTGTCCCGCGCTTCCTCCAGGTCTTCCATCTCGACCCAGTCCTTGTCCTGCAGCGTCGCGCCGATGGCGGCCTCGTTGATGATCGCTTCCAGCTCAGCACCGGAGAACATCGGCGTGCCGCGGGCGAGCTGTTCGAGGTCGACGTCCGGCGACATCTTGACCTTCCGGCTGTGGACCTTGAGGATCTCCACGCGGCCCAGGATGTCCGGCAGATGAACCTGCACCTGGCGGTCAAACCGGCCGGGCCGGGTCAGCGCCGGGTCCAGCACATCCGCGCGGTTGGTCGAGGCGAGGACGATGACCTGGTCCGACGAGTCAAAGCCGTCCATCTCGACGAGGATGGCGTTGAGGGTTTGTTCGCGTTCGTCGTGCCCGCCGGAGGAGAAGCCCGAACCACGGCGTCGGCCGACGGCGTCGATTTCATCGAGGAAGATGATGCACGGGGCCGAGTCCTTGGCCTGCTTGAAGAGGTCGCGGACACGTGAGGCACCGACGCCGACGAACATCTCGACGAAGTCGCTGCCGGAGATCGAGAAGAAGGGCACGTCCGCTTCGCCGGCGACAGCCTTGGCGAGCAGGGTCTTGCCGCAGCCGGGCGGGCCCACCAGCA